>JBDTLH010000333.1:0-7882 GCA_039934875.1 Acidobacteriaceae bacterium
CCCATCTCCTCTGCTTGCTTGTCGCGCTCCCCGCGTTTCCTTCCGGCTTGCGTCCCACGCACACCGCGAAGGTGATGGTGGTGAGCGTTCACCATGACGCCTCTGATGCGGGAGTGGAGGTATTGAAGCAGGGCGGCAATGCTGTGGACGCCGCAGTTGCCACCGGGTTCGCGCTCGCGGTGGTACATCCTGCGGCAGGCAATATCGGGGGCGGAGGCTTTATGCTCTTTCGCTCCGCCAACGGGCAGGTACATTTTCTCGATTATCGCGAGAAGGCCCCACTCGCCGCGACTGCGACCATGTACCAGGACGCAGCGGGCAACGTCGTTGCCGGACTGAGCACGGTCGGATATAAGGCGAGCGGCGTTCCGGGATCGGTGGCGGGGATGGCAAAGGCGCGGAAGTTGTGGGGCAAGCTGTCGCTGGCGCAAGACATGGCGCCGGCGATCCGTCTGGCGCGCGACGGTTTCGTCCTGTCATGGCAGGAGGCGCAGCAATTGCATGCGAAGCATCTCGCTGATTTTCCGGAGTCGCGCCGCATCTTTCAGCGCGACGGCAACTTCTATGCAACGGGAGACACCTTCAGGCAACCTGATCTCGCCCGTACGCTGGAGCGGATCGCCGCCAATCCAGACGATTTCTATCATGGCGAGATTGCCAAAGCGATCGCCGGGGAGATGAAGGCCCACGGCGGCTTGATCACCGCGCGCGACCTCGCCGAATACACTGCCCCGGAGCGCACGCCGATTCACGGCACCTATCGCGGTCTCGATGTTTACTCCGCGCCGCCGCCGTCCTCCGGGGGCATCACGCTGGTCGAGATGCTGAACATCCTCGAAGGCTATGACCTGGCGAAGATGGGCAGCCGCGGCGTGGATTCGATGCACCTGACCGTCGAGGCGATGAAGCGCGCCTTCATGGACCGCGCGCAGTTGCTGGGCGACGCCGATTTCTCGACCGTTCCCACCGCGCAGTTGATTGACAAGCGGTATGCCGAGAAGTGGCGCGCGACCGTCGATCCGCGGCACACCGAGCCCGCGCGCGAGATGCGCCGCCCCAACTTCGAGGGACTGGACCAGTATGCCCGCGCTCCCGCGCTGGGCAAGGAGCCGACTGAGACCACGCATTTTTCGGTGGTCGATGCCGAGGGCAACGCTGTGTCGGTGACCACGACGCTGAATGGCGGATTCGGCTCTTCCGTGACCGTGCCCGGCTTTGGATTTCTGCTCAACAATGAGATGGACGACTTCACCTCGAAGGTCGGGGTGCCTAACATGTTCGGGCTGATGCAGAGCGCGGCGAACGCGGTGGGGCCGGGACATCGCCCGCTCTCCGCGATGGCGCCGACCATCGTTACCAAAGACGGCAAGCTGTTTATGGTGCTGGGGTCGCCGGGCGGTCCGACGATCATCACCACCGTGCTCAACGTGTTGCAGGGGGTCGTCGATTACGGCATGGACATCCAGCAGGCGGTGGCCGCGCCGCGCTTTCATCATCAGTGGCTGCCCGACCTGATCCAGATCGAGCCGGGCTTCTCCCCGGATACGCTGCGCCTGCTGATGGGGCGCGGACACCACTTCAAGCAGGAGGGCGTGCCCGACTTCCGCAACACTAAAGGCTATTGGGGCGACGCGGAGTGCATCATGATCGACCCCGGGACGGGTGAGCGGCTCGGCGGGCAAGACCCGAGATCGGGCTACGGCAAGGCGGCCGGATATTGAGTTGCCGTTTCGAGTTTCAACTTTCGAGCGTCAAGAGGATGAGGCGGACCTGGCAAAGCGGTTCCTTTGATGGATATGGAACTACTCGGGCGAAAAAGGTACTAACCGGTCGCGACGCTAGCCAACGTGGAAGTGAATTTCCATCCTTACTAGCGGAGCTGTGAGCGTGAGCATTGAAGCCAAACTGTAAACCGTGATCTGTAAACTGTAAACCATGAAAGCCATTCAATTCCACGAGTTCGGCGGCCCCGAAGTGTTGCGCTACGAAGATGTACCCGATCCCCAATTGCGGGCCGACCAGGTGCTGGTGCGGGTGCGCGCCTGCGCGCTTAACCATTTGGACCTGTTCATCCGCAAGGGATTGCCGGGAGTGAAGTTGCCTCATGTCTCCGGTGCGGATGTTGCAGGAGAGATAGCCCGGATCGGCGAGTACGTTACGGACGTGCAGGTGGGTCAGCGAGTATTAATGGCGCCCATGACCTTCTGTGGGCATTGCGTTCGCTGCGCCGCCGGTGAGCAGAACCTCTGCCGCCACTTCAGCGTGCTGGGCTACGCCGGCCACGGCAACGGTGGCAACGCGGAATACATCGCCGTACCGCGGATGAATGTACTGCCGATTCCCAACGACATGGATTTTGTCTCCGCCGCCAGCGTCCCCCTGGTGTTCACCACCGCCTGGCACATGCTGGTGGCACGCGCAAAAATTAAAGCCGGAGACCGTGTGCTGGTGCTGGGAGGCGGTTCCGGCGTGGGCTCGGCGGCCATCCAGATCGCCAAAATGCTGGGCGCAGAGGTGATCGCCACCGCCGGAGATGACGCCAAGCTGGAGAAATCCCGCGAACTGGGCGCCGACCACCTCATCAACCACTACAAGCAGAAAATTTCCGACGAGGTCTGGCGCATCACCAACAAGACCGGCGTGGATATCGCCTTTGAGCATGTCGGTCAGGCCACCTTCGCCGAGAGCATCAAATCCCTCCGCCCCGGCGGCGCTCTGGTGACCTGCGGTGCGACCACCGGCTCCGAGGCGCAATTCGATATTCGCGTTTTGTTTGCTAAACAACTGTCGTTCCTCGGCTCCTATATGGGGACCATGGGCGACTTCCATCAAGTGACGCGGCATATCTTTTCCGGCAAGCTGCGGCCCGTGGTGGACCGCACCCTTCCCTTGCAAGACGCGCGCGCGGCGCACGAATATTTAGCCGGAGGAAAGCAGTTCGGAAAAGTGGTGCTGACAGTGAATTGATAAGCCTTCAATTACCCAAGTTCGAATTACCCGATTACAAATTGCCGGTGCGCGGACCGCGCGTCAAAACCAGCCCCGTGCCTGCGATATACTTGCATTGAGGGACGGCAATGAAAACCACCGACAGATCAGGCGGCGCGGGCAATTTCCTTAGCTGGGTAGGACGCGAGGAAAATGCCCAGCGTGTGCGCGAGACCAGTTGGGGAGAACTCGCCCCCGAAGGCGTGATCCTCACCACCCTTGACCGCTCCGTCAACTGGATGCGCAAGAATTCCATCTGGCCCATGACCTTTGGCCTCGCCTGCTGCGCCATTGAAATGATGGCGATGGGCGCATCCCGCTTCGATGTGGCGCGCTTCGGCGCCGAGGTCTTCCGCCCCTCCCCGCGCCAGGCTGACCTCATGATTATCGCCGGACGCGTATCGCAAAAGATGGCGCCCGTCATTCGCCGGCTCTATGAGCAGATGCCCGAGCCGAAATGGGTAATCTCCATGGGCGCCTGCGCCACCTCGGGCGGCGTCTTCCAGAATTACGCGCTGGTGCAGGGCGTCAACCAGGTGATTCCGGTGGACATCTATGTGCCCGGATGCCCGCCCCGTCCCGAGCAGTTGATTTATGCCCTCACCTTATTGCAGGAGAAAGTGCAGAACGAGCACGGCAGCTTCAAACGCGCGCTAAATCTGGCATAGCACGCACTGCTCTAGTAGCGCCGGCGCCCTCGCCGGCTGTGTCGCGGACGCCTCGTCCGCGACGTAAGAGCCGCTCTTTTCCACACCTTTGCCCCACTCTGGGGAGTGTCTTACTAATAAACCCTTATTATTCATGGCAATTCCCATCACATTTAGAGTATGATTCGGAGTTGTTCGGGCAGGCAGCTGATCTCTGCCATCTCCCGAAACCGTTTTGGATCACGTATTTGAAATCTTTGGAGGATATGCGCATGTCTTTTCGCCCCTCAGGTGTGCTGAGCCGGATTCTGTTAGCTACACTCACGGCGTCCTTTTGCGTCGTTAGCGCGCTAGCGCAAGATGCGAGCGGTACCGCAACCACGCAACCCACTCAGCCGACGGCCCCCGCCGTGAATCGTAGTATGTCCAGCGACGACTACGTTCCCGATAAGTGGGAGTTCTTCGGCGGTTATTCCTGGATCGCCCCCAAGGGGCGGGTGGGAGATTTCCAGCTCGATAAGAGCATCGATAAAGGCTTTGCCTTGAGCGGCGCCTATTATGTGAATAAGTACCTGGGCGGCGAAGTCCTGGGTAGCTATCACACCGGGGACCGTGAATCCATGAGCTCGATCACCGTAGGTCCCATTGTGCGTTACCCCATGGCCGGCGTCTCTCCCTTTATTCACGCAACCATCGGCGGCAGCCATCTCTCGCCCGCCGGCTTGGGTGGTAACTGGGGATTCGGCACTGCGATGGGCGGCGGCCTTGACTTGGCTGTCCCCAGTTGGACGCACTTCAAGATTCGCCTGATCCAGGCTGATTACCTCTACTCCCACCACAACTTCTTTCCCATTCTGCCCCGTCCTAACCTGGGCAGCGTACAGTTGAGCGCCGGAATCGTCTATACTGCGGTGCCCATCACTCCGCCCATCCCACCGACCGTTGCTTGCGCTGTAAATCCGACCGAAGTCTTCCCCGGTGAGCTGATCAACGTCACCGTGACCCCGGCAAACTTCAATCCCAAACGGACCGTCACCTACACCTACCAGGCAAATGGCGGCAAAGTGACCGGCACCGGTCCCACCGCAACCATTGACACCACCAACGCCGCTCCGGGAAGCTACAACGTCACCTCCGCCGCGACTGACGGCCACATGAAAGTCCCGGTAAGCTGCACCGCTGCTGCTTATACGGTGAAAGAGTGGCCTGGACCGCAGGTCTCCTGCTCGGCGAATCCGACCGAGATTGATCCCGGCCAAACTGCGGCAATCACTGCGAACGGCAGCACCGTCAAAGGCGAGCTGAAGTATAGCTATACCGCGACCGAAGGCACCGTGCAGGGCAACGGCCCCAACGCAACCCTTTCGGGCGCGACTCCAGGTACTGCCAACATAACCTGCACGGTAACGGATGATCGCGGTAAGACAGCATCGGCCCAGACTTCGGTGACTGTGCGCGCGCCAGTAGCGCCGCCGCCTCCGCCGCCTCCGCCGCAATCCAGCAAGATCAACGAGATCGCATTCAACAAGCCGTATAGCCCACGCGTGGACAACACGGCCAAGGCGATCCTCGACGATGTGGCCCTGCGGCTGCAACGCGAGCCGGATTCCAAGGCCGTCGTCGTCGGCGAAACCGATGCGAAGGAGACTGGAAAACGGGCGAAGAACCTGGCCGCCACCCGCGCCGTCAACACCAAGGCGTATCTGGTCAATGAGAAGGGTATCGATCCGAGCCGTATTGAAACGCGCACGGATGGCACCGCCGGAGCAAAATCCGAAATCTGGATAGTTCCCAATGGCGCCACCTTCACTCAACCGGACACCACGGTCGTTGACCTGCCCACTCCGAAACCGGCTCCTGTGCGCCGTCACCGCGCGCACAAAAAGGCAGCCCCCAAACCGCCAGCCCAGTAAACAGGTTGGTACATCGCACACTGAAACCGGTCGGGATCGCATCCCGGCCGGTTTTCTTTGCCCTCTTTCCTTTATCCTAAGAAAAGACATGTTGACCCGTTCCTCTCGCTTCCTCGCTCTGGCTCTTTCGCTCCTCCTCTCTATGATCGCCTTGGCAGCTCCTGCCAATACATGGCTTCCCGTCGGACCCAACGGAGGCGACGCCCGCTCCCTCACCTTCGATCCCAAAAACCCCGACCGCATCTTCGCCGGCACCTCCACCGGCACCATCTTCGTCTCCAACGATTTTGGCAAAACCTGGCAGCGCTTCGCCCGCATCGGCCTGGGCGACGACTACGTGCTCGACCACATCAGCATCGATCCCGCCAACGGCACTATGTACGTCGCCGCCTGGTCGCTGACCGAGGTGAACGGCGGCCTCTTCCGCAGCCAGGATGGCGGCAAGACCTGGAACTCCATCAAAGCCATGCAGGGCAAATCCATCCGTGCCATGGCGCTCGCCCCCTCCGACCCAAAGATCATTACCGTGGGCGCGCTCGACGGCGTCTTTCGCAGCCATGACGGCGGCGAGAGCTGGCAGCACATCAGCCCCGAGAACTATGCTGAACTCAAGAACATTGAATCGCTCGCCATCGACCCCGCCAATCCCGACGTCATCTACGCCGGAACCTGGCATCTCCCTTGGAAGACCGATGACGGCGGCAAGACCTGGCACAATATCAAGAATGGCGTCATCGACGACTCCGACGTCTTCTCCATCATCGTCGATCCGAAGGCGCCGAGCGTGGTCTATGCCAGCGCCTGCTCGGGAATTTATAAGAGCGACAACGCCGGCGACCTCTTCAGCAAGGTGCAGGGCATACCTTATTCCGCCCGCCGCACCCGAGTGCTCAAGCAGGACCCCATTCGCCGCGACGTCGTCTATGCCGGCACCACCGAAGGTCTCTGGCGCACCGAAGACGCGGGAAAATCCTGGAAGTTGATGACCCCCAAAAACGTCATCATCAATGATGTGCTGGTCGATCCCCGTGATTACAACCATGTCCTGATGGCCACCGACCGCGGCGGCATCTTATATTCCGCCAATGCCGGCGAAAGCTTCACCCCCTCCAACGACGGATACTCGCATCGCCAGGTCGCGGCCGTCGAGGTCTCGCATGCCGATCCCAACACCGTCTATGCCGGCGTCCTGAATGATAAGGAATACGGCGGCGTATTCGTCTCCCGCGATCTGGGAGCGAGCTGGCAGCAGATCAGCAACGGCCTCGATGGCCGCGATGTCTTCAGCCTGCGCGAGATCGCTCCCGGTGAATTGCTCGCCGGCACCAATCAGGGGATATTCCTGCGCAGCGGTGACGGCGCATGGCGTCCCATGAACGACATCGTCCGCGAGACCACAGAGATCATCCCCGGTAAGCGGCTCAACTCTAAAACAAAGGCGAAGACGAAAAAAGCCGCCAAGCGCCTGCCCGACAAGACCGTCGTGAAGCAAATCAAGTCCACCCTCACCGCCCGCGTCAACGACATCGAGGCCGATAACGGCAAATGGATGGCGGCCACCGCCGACGGGCTTTACATCAGCGCCGACCGAGGCAAAAGCTGGCAGCCGATCGCGAGCGACGGCGTCGGCGATATCGTCTCCGTGGCGGCCGCCCAGAACCATGCCGGTGCCGACGCCGATTGGATCATCGCCGGCCGCACCTCCGTCCGCCTCTCCAACGACGCCGGCAAGACCTGGACCGAACCCAGGCTACCCAACATAACCAACATCGTCTCCGTCGCCATTGCTCCCGACCAGAGCCTGTGGGTCGCGGGCCTGCAGGGCGCCTTCCGCAGCAGCGACCACGGCAAAACCTGGACCTACGTCTGGAACCTCCCCGCAAAACAGATCGCCCACCTTGATTGGGACGACACCATGGGCGGCATCGTCGCCACCGGCGTCGAATCCACCGATCTATATTTCTCGAAAGATGGGACCAAGTGGACCACCATGCCCGCCGGGTGGCTGCTGCGCCGAGTAGCATCGAGCCGCGGCCGCGCCGTCGCCGCCACCGCCTTCGACGGCATCGTCGTCCAGCCGCAGGGGACGGTCTCCGTCGCCTCCGCAAAGCCCTAGGAAGACTCTGATTTAACTACATGCCTGGAACGTTTTGGGTAGACCCCGGCATTTATGCCGGGGACAAGTCGTTCATAGTCGGTAGGGCCTTTAGGCCCCGGGGTCAGAATCCTGACTTTTTCCGCAAACTGTTTAGCCGCTGGGGTACCGGCTAGCTCAATCAGAGTTTCCCTACGCATCGGGCCGTAATGCGAACCGTCGGAACGGCGGCTTGAATT
>JBDTLH010000334.1:0-6871 GCA_039934875.1 Acidobacteriaceae bacterium
CCACGCCCGCAAATGGCGCGACCTCAAAGCGCGTTCCCGCTGAAGTTTGCGCCAAAACGGAAGCCGCACCCAACAGGGCAGCGGCTGTAAGCGTAAGTATTTTCAGGGACTTAGGGGTCATCAGCTCTCCGGGAGAAAGAAAATCTCGAATTTTACCGGATTTACCTCCCGGCCTTACTTTCGATGGGTTAGATGAACCGCGGAGTTAGCCGGTTAACCGGAATCCGCCATTGGCGTGACATTTGTCACCCATCCGAGGTGATAAATCTCACTGGCGGCGGTCCGCGGGGGGCTTCATGATGGCACTACGCTCAGGAAATCGAAGGGGCGTAAGGAGCGAACATGAGCATGGAAGTCATTGAAAACGGGGCGGTTGTGGAGCAAACGGCGACACCGATGAAGGACGCTGTGGTTGCCGAATTACAAAATGTCACCAAGCGGTATGGAACCCAAACTGCCCTGAACGGCCTATCGCTCAAGCTGCGGCGAGGCGAAATCGTGGCGCTGCTGGGAGAAAATGGCGCGGGAAAGACCACCGCAGTGCGCCTTTTACTAGGGTTGATCGCGCCCAATGCAGGCAAGGTGAGGGTCTTAGGCAGCGATCCGCGCGAGACACGGGTGCGCATACACATGGGAGCGATGCTGCAAGTAGGGCGCGTACCGGGAACCATACGGGTGCGCGAGCACCTCGACCTCTTCCGCAGCTATTACCCGCATCCACTTGCATACAAAGAGGTTGTTGAACTTGCGCAACTCGGGGGTATCGAGGAGAAGTTCTTCGACGATCTCTCTGGAGGGCAAAAACAGCGGCTACTGTTCGCCCTTGCCCTCTGTGGCGATCCGGAGCTGGTGTTTCTCGATGAGCCGACCGTTGGCCTGGATGTACAGGCGCGGCGCGGTCTCTGGCAAAACATTCGCAATCAAGCAGATAGGGGCAAAACGGTGCTACTCACCACGCACTATCTGGAGGAGGCGGACGCGCTCGCCGACCGCATCGTGGTGATCCATCGCGGCAGTCTATTAGCTGAAGGCACTCCGGCGGAGATCAAGAAGCAGGCTGCCGGGCGGCGGATCCGCTGTCAGACGCGGTTGAATCCCGAGATCGTCCGCCTGATACCTGGCGTGGTGTCCGTGGAAGAAGACCGTGGAGCGCTGACAATCCGGGCTTCGGTTAAGGGAGCCGAAGCGATTGTGAGCGAACTCCTGCGGCGGGACGCCACGCTCACCGGGCTCGAAATCACCGGCGCGGGACTCGACGATGCCTTTCTCGCATTGACCAGCAACGACAATCGCAGCAACTGACATCAGGAGGTAGTTCCATGACAAATGCTTCAATTATCCAGGTTGCCAATACCACATACTCTCCTTCGCTGGCACATACGTTGGCGATTTACGCCAAGGAGAGCAAATACGAGTTTCTCAAGCTGCTGCGGTTAAGGGCCTTTTCGCTCTCAACCATCGGCTTTCCGCTCGTGTTCTATCTGCTCTTCGGAGTGGCGAACCGACACAGCATCGCGCCTGGGGGGTTTGACATCGCCAAGTATCTGCTGGCGAGCTACGCCTGCTTCGGAATGCTGGGCGCATCGCTCTTCGGCTTCGGCGTGGGGATTGCCACGGAGCGGGGACAGGGCTGGCTGGAGGTGAAGCAGGCGAGTCCGATGCCTCCGCTGGCATACTTGGTGGCGAAGGTGCTGGCGGCGATGGCGTTCAGCCTGATTATCGCGATTTTACTGATCGTAATGGGCATGACGATGGCGGAGGTGCGGATCACGCCAATGGAGATCATGAAGTTGATTGTGACCATGCTGGTGGGCGCTATCCCCTTCTGCAGTATGGGAATGATCATCGGGCTGAAGGCGAAGGCGAACGCGGCTGCGGGGATCGTCAATCTGATTTATCTGCCACTCTCATTCTGCTCGGGGCTGTGGATTCCCATGGAGGCGTTGCCCAAATTTCTGCAGAAGCTTGCTCCCGCTCTGCCGACCTATCATGTGGCGCAACTCGCGCTGCACACGGTGGGTTTCGCCAGAGGCAGCGGATACTGGGTGCATTGGCAGGTGCTGGCCGGCTTCACCCTGCTCTGCCTGGGGGCCGCGCAATACCTCTTCAGGCGCCATGAGAGCCGGGCATAATCCTTTGAGTCATTTCTCATTGGGTCATTTGTTATTGAATGATCCAATCTGAAACGACCCCAATGATTCGATTGCAGTGGGATAGGATGGGGCTGATGGGACTACAGCAAAAGACAACGGGCTGGGGATGGGTGCCATTTACATGGCTCATCTATCTCGGTTTTCTGTTCCTCCAGCCGGTTTTTGAACATGCCGGCTGGAGACAGTGGACGGTGCTGGGGCTGGTGATTGTGGCGTTTCTCGCCCTCTACTTCCCCGCATACCATCAAAAGGGCAGACGGTTGCAACTCACGCTTATTGCAATTTGCGGCCTGGGTTTTGCCTATCTTCCATTCAATAGCGGGGCATCCACGTTCTTTGTGTACGCGGCGGCGCTGATTCCCTTTGCAGTGGAGACCGGCACGGCTGCGATGGTTTGGCTGGCGATAGAACTCGCGGCGGTCGCGCTGGAATGCCATCTGCTACGGCTGCCGTTAGGCGCATGGCTGGTACCGTTCTTCGTCAGCGCGGCAGTATGCGTGGGGAATATCTATTTCGCGCAGCAGAAGCGGATCAACTGCAAGCTGCGCATGGCGCAGGAAGAGATCGAGCACCTGGCGAAGCTGGCGGAGCGGGAACGGATTGCGCGTGATATGCACGATGTGCTGGGGCATACGTTATCGCTGATCGTGTTGAAGTCGGAGCTGGCGGGACGCGTGGCGCGCGCAGATCCGGAGCGGGCGGCGAGCGAGATGCGCGATGTGGAACAAACGGCAAGAGCGGCACTGGCAGAGGTGCGCGAGGCGATTGGCGGCTACCGCTCCGAAGGCCTCGCGGCGGAGGTGAAGCGGGCGCAGCGCACGCTCGAGTTGGCCGGAGTAGAGACGAAATGCGAAATAGTTGAACGGGACCTCGCGCCCAAGTTGACGGCGTCAGCGGATACAGTGCTGTCGCTGGCATTGCGCGAGGCGGTCACGAATATCGTGCGCCATGCGGGGGCGCGACATTGCGCGTTAAGAATAGCGCAGAGCAGCGGCGCTTGTTCGCTTTCGATCGAAGACGATGGACGAGGCGGATCGCTGCGCGAGGGCAACGGGCTGCGCGGCATGCGCGAGCGTATCGAGGCGCTGGGAGGAAGCTTCGCCTGTGACTCGCAGCGGGGCACACGGCTGGAGATACGGGTGCCGCTGGAGACAATGGTTTGAAGATACGCATCGTGCTCGCCGAAGACCAGGCGATGGTGGCGGGCGCGCTGAAGGCGCTGCTGGAGATTGAATCCGATCTTACCGTGGTGACGACGGCGGCAAACGGACGCGCGGCGCTCTCCGCAGTGGTGCGTGAGAAGCCCGATGTTCTGATTACGGACATCGAGATGCCGGAGATGAGCGGGCTGGCGCTCGCCAATGAGGTAAAGGAGCGGGGGCTGCGGACGCGGGTGATTATCCTTACCACCTTCGCGCGCGCGGGTTATCTGCGGCGGGCGCTCGATGCGGGGGCGCAGGGGTATTTGTTGAAGGACCGTCCGGCAAGAGAGCTTGCCGAGGCAGTGCGGCGGGTACAGCGCGGTTTGCGCGTCATCGATCCGGAGCTGGCGGCGGAGGCGTGGAGCGAACCTGATCCGCTGACCGAGCGGGAGCGGCAGATACTCTCGCGCGCGGGCGAAGGCCAGGCAACGGCGGAGATCGCGAATGAGCTTGCTCTCTCCGAGGGCACGGTACGCAACTACTTATCTGAGGCCATCAGCAAGCTGGGAGCGGCGAACCGGGTGGAGGCAGCGCGGATCGCGCGGGCGAAGGGGTGGTTGTAAGTTGTTGGTTGTAAGTTGTTGATTGTAAGTTGTTGGTTGTCAGTTGTCAGTTGTTCGTTGTTAGTTAACGAAGAGCGGGACTATGCATTTCATTTCTTTTTTATGACAATCTGATGGAAGACTACGCAGAGCGGCGCACGGTGGTTTTCGGGACGGCGGGGCAAGTTCGACTCGCCCACTGCTACATGTCAGCCTCAAGCCCTCCTCCATTTACTATGTCTCCTACGAGGTGAACCATTGTTTCTGGCACGAATCATCGCTACGGCGATATTCTTCGGACTCTGTCTTACGATTGCGCAGGCGCAAAACGCGCCCCTTCCCATCATGCCGCTGCCCGCGCATGCCGAGCCCGCGAAAGGCGAGTTCATGGTCGATTCGAACTTCGCTGTCGCCTTCCGCGGCTTTCAGGAGCCGCGCCTCGAACGTGCCTGCCAACGCTTCCTCGCGACCCTCACCCGCGAAACCGGAATCCCCGTCAACCGGCTGGCCCTTAAGCCGGACGCCGCCAAACCGAATTTCTTTATCAACGTAAAGAGCGCGAGCAAGCCAGTGCAGGAATTGGGCGAAGAAGAGTCCTATCGCCTGCAGATCACGCCCACCGAAGTCCATCTCGACGCGCCCAACCCGCTCGGCGCTCTCCACGGTCTGCAAACTTTTCTGCAACTCGTGCATATCGGCCCCAACGGATTCGTCGCTCCCGCCGTCACTATCGACGATCAGCCGCGCTTCCCCTGGCGCGGATTGATGATCGACGTCTCCCGCCACTTCATGCCGATTGAAGTGCTCGAGCTCAACCTCGACGGCATGGAAGCGGTGAAGATGGACGTCTTCCACTGGCACCTCTCCGACAACCAGGGCTTTCGCGTGGAGAGCAAAAAGTATCCACTCCTGCAAGGCAAGGGCTCCGACGGCCTCTACTACACCCAGCAGCAGGTCAAAGACCTGATCGAATACGCGCGCGACCGCGGCATTCGCGTGGTCCCTGAATTCGATATGCCGGGACACACCACCGCATGGTTCGTCGGCTACCCCGATCTGGCAAGCGCACCCGGTCGCTATCAAATCGAGCGCAACTGGGGAATCTTCGATCCTGCGATGGATCCCACCCGCGACAGCACCTACAAATTCGTGGATGGTTTGGTAGAAGAGATGGCGAAGCTCTTTCCTGACGCCTACTTTCACATCGGCGGCGACGAAGTAAACGGCAAACAGTGGGACGCGAACCAGGACATCCAGAAGTTCATGCGCGAACACAATCTCAAAAGCAATGAGGAATTGCAGGCATACTTCAGCGCCAAAGTGCAGGAGATCGTCTCCAGGCACGGCAAGATCACTATGGGATGGGACGAGGTGCTGCAACCCGGCACTCCCAAAGATGTAGTCATCCAATCCTGGCGCGGACAGGACTCTCTGGCGCAGGCCGCGCGTGACGGCCATCGCGGCATCCTCTCCTTCGGTTATTACATTGACCTGATGCAGCCCGCGTCGTTCCACTACCTGACCGACCCCATGGCGAAGGGCGCCGCCACCCTCAACCCTGAGGAGCAGAAGCGCATTTTGGGCGGCGAGGCGACGATGTGGTCAGAGTACATAACCCCGGAGAACATTGACGGACGCATCTGGCCGCGCACCGCCGCCATCGCCGAGCGGCTGTGGTCTCCGCAATCGGTCACCGACGTGCAATCCATGTATGACCGCCTGGCGCTCGTCTCCCAGAAGCTCGATTACTACGGTTTGCAGCACAACGCCGTTTATCCCAAGATGCTGCGCCGCATGAGCGGCCAACCTGATATCGCCGCCCTCAAAGTCTTAGGCGATGTGGTCGAGCCGCCCAAAATATATACCCGCGGCCAGATGAAACATTACGACCAGTTCACGCCGTTAAACCGCATGGTTGATGCCGTGCATCCGGAAAGTTCAACGGCGCGGCAGTTCGGCCTGCTGGTTGATAAATATTTAGCAAAGCAGGCGTCTCCTGAGGAAGTTGCCGCCATGCAAAACTGGCTCACCTTATGGCGCGCCAACGATGCGCACCTGCAACCATCGTTACCGCAATCGCAATTGACCGCCGACCTGGCCCCTGTCTCACAAATGCTGGCGCAGGTAGCGCAAGCAGGACTGGACGCGCTCGGCTATCTGCAAAAAGGAGGCGCCGCCCCCGCCGCGTGGCGCGACCAGCAGATCGCCGCAGTCAAAAAAGCGGCGCAACCGCAATCCGTCCTGCTCAACATGATCGCTCCCCAGGTCAGCAAATTAGTAGAGGCGACCGCTCCTCAGTAGTGGAACATCAGGCATGGTAACTTCAACCCTCCGGCTCGATTCTCCCGTCGTCGAGCGGCGGCTATTGCTCTCCGGCTTCGTGCTCTCCGGCTTCGCCACGCCCCTGCTCGCCGCCCTTGCGCCCTGGCTCGCGGAGCGGCACCGGCTTGACCCTGCGCAGCTCGGCTTCTACTTCACCGTGCAATTTTTCTGCTCCTTTCTCGCCTCTGTCATTGCTAACCGGCGCGCCGTTCTTAGCTTGCGGTTGGGCTTTCTGGCTCTCGCGGCCGGAGTCGGCCTCCTCCTGCTGTCCAACCATGCCCTCTCGCTCTGCGGCGCGGGGCTCATCGGCATCGGCATCGGGCTGGTCATCCCCGCCGGCAACGGCATCTGCGCCTACGCCGGAGACTCCGCATCCCGGCTCATGATACTCAACCTGATGTGGAGTGTCGGCGCCTTGCTTACCAGCCTCGTGCTTCGCCGCATCAACCCCGCGACCCTGCTCTCGCTCGCATTGCTCGCCCTGCTCTGTATTCTGCACAGTCTGCTGTGGATGCGCCGCAGCATCACACCAACCCTCCGGACGCGCATCCCGTCACAGAGCCTGAAGTTGGAATCTCTCTTCGCCCTCGCCCTCTTCTTATATGTAGGCGCGGAGAACGGCATTGCCGCCTGGGCCAAGCTGCTCTTCTCC
>JBDTLH010000335.1:0-4159 GCA_039934875.1 Acidobacteriaceae bacterium
CGCGGATTGCGATGATTGTGGCGATATGGGACCGTGTGCGTAAGGGCAAGGCGCTGGTGGAGGCGGACCAATCGATCAGCCACGCGGCGAACTTTCTGCTGATGCTGAATGGCGAGAAGCCGAGCGAAACGGCGGAGAAGACGCTGGATGTGGCGTTGATTCTGCACGCGGAGCACGAACTGAATGCATCTACGTTTGCGGCGCGGGTGATCGCGGCGACGCTGGCAGACATGCACTCGGCGGTGACCGGCGCGGTGGGCGCGCTGAAAGGCCCACTGCATGGCGGAGCGAACGAAGCGACCATGAAGATGCTGTTCCAGATCGAGAAGCAGGGCGCCGATCCGGTGGAGTACGTGAAGCAGCAGCTTGCGGACAAGAAGAAGATCATGGGCTTTGGCCATCGCGTCTATAAGACGGAGGACCCGCGGGCCACGCATCTGCGCAAATTTTCCGAGGCGCTGGGCAAGAGCTCGGGCAAGTCGCAATATTTCGATATGTCGCGCAAGATCGAGCTCTACATGCTGGATGACAAGAAGATCAACGCGAACGTCGATTTCTACTCGGCATCAACCTACACGATGCTGGGGATTGATATCGATCTGTTCACCCCGATCTTTGCCTTGTCGAGGATTGCGGGATGGGCTGCGCATATCATCGAGCAGCATGACGATAACCGGCTGATCCGGCCGCGCGCGGAGTATATAGGGCCGGAATATCCGAGTCCCTATGTGCCGTTGGAGCAGCGGTAGAGTAGTTGGTATTGTTAGTTGTTAGTTCGGTGGGGCAGCCCTCGCGGACTGCTCTTTGGTTGGTGCTGGTCGGAGCGGAGGATAGCAGTGGCAACTTGGGCCGGGAATCGAATGTTCTGACCAAGTTCAACTGACAGGGAACACCCATGTCTATTTCAACAGCGACCGTTCATTCCGTGCAGTTTTATGACGATGATGAAGGCTTGATCCATCGTCTTTGCGGAGTGGTTTCTTCAGGGCTTCTTATCGGCAATTCAGTCCTGATTGTTGCGACTGCCGCTCATCGGCAACAACTGGTTAAGGCACTTCAGAGGATGGACATTGACGTTCGGCCATACGCGAGAGCAGATCGATTTGTTATGTGTGACGCTGAGGAGATGCTTTCGACATTCATGGTGAAAGGCGCCCCCGACCGCGAACTCTTCCTGATTTTCGTGGGTAAGCTTTTGCTGAACTCCAAGAAGGTAGCCCGCAGCAAGGACGAAGGCTTGGTTGTCTTTGGAGAGATGGTTGCGGTGCTGTGGGCGGCGGGAAATAAACGGGGAGCGCTAGCTTTGGAAAGATTGTGGAACGATCTGCTTCATGAGAGGGCGTTCCATCTGCATTGCGCGTATGCGCGGGCCCTCTTTGGTGAAGATGAAGCCGGCATTCTGAACGTGTGCGAGAGCCATTCGCATGTTCTCGGAGCGATCAGCCCATTCTTCGAGCGGCAATCTGATGAGCAGATAGCGGTTTAGCAAGCTTCTCCCGGTGAGAGCTGCTGTTGTCCTGTAATCAAATCCAGCGAATGTGGAATTTGGAGATCAAGACGAGATTGCTCATTTAGCCGCAGGCCGCCACTTCTTGAGGAATGCGAGGATGACGTCGGGATCCATGGTGCGGGCGGCCGAAAATTCTCCGCCCTTGTCATGGAAGAGCAGATCGCCCTTTGAATCGAGGATGGCGAGGGCGGGTACGCCGTGCTCGATGTTCATTTGATATTTTTGCGTGAGGTCGGCATTCTTTTCGCCCTGTCCAATGTCCACGTGGATGACGCGATAACCGCGTTTGAGCACGGGAGCGATATCAGGCTGGTGGAAGAAGGCGTCGAGGACGTCGCAGTCGTAGCACCAGTTCGCGCCGAAGACCAGGAGGGTGCGTTTGTGGTCCACCTTCGCCAGCTTCAAGGAGTGGGCAATGTCGAGTCTCGCGTCGGCTTGTTCGTCGTAGAGAGTGGGGTCGAGTCCTTTGAGCGGCTTGATGTAAGAAGGCTTGCTGCGTCCGATGAAGGCGAGCTGTTGCGCGCCATTAACGTTCCTGTATCCCAGCACATCTTGCTCGTAGCGGGTGCTGATTTTGCCGCCTTGCGCTGACTTCAATGCGACGTTGAGATTGAGGACAGTAACGCCGGGTTGCGGCGACTGCTGCTCTACGAGCTCCGGAGTGACGGAGATGAGACCATGTTTTTTGAGATCGGCCCAATGAGAAATTTCGGAATCGAAGTTGGCGTTGGGATTATCCTGCGCCTTGACCTGCACCTGCGAAGGATCGCCGGCGAGCGCGCGAATGGCGGCGGGATTGCCACTCAGGACGGCGGTGCGCCAACGTTCTATAAGGGCATGAGCATCGGGGGAGGCGGCCGGTTGCGAGAGGAGAGCGGGAGCGAGAAGCAAGATGAGCAGGATGCGCATTGCGGGCAAGCATAGCACGCGGCGCGCCGCCAGAAAAACTCAGGGGATGCTTGCGCATCCCCTGGCTTTGCCTGTTGCCTGTTGCGGAAGACCAATTACTTTTTCTTCGTGGTCTTCTTTGCTGCCTTCTTCGGTGCTGCCTTTTTCTTTGTTGCGGCTTTCTTAGTTGCCATTTTTTTATTCTCCCTTTCACGCAACGAATAAAGTTGCGTTGAATGAATGTATAGGTTCAATGCAATTGCAAGTCAAGAAAAAAGTGAAAAATAATTTGGCTTGCAGTCCGCGGTTGACGGTCCTCAGTTCGCAGTAAGACCGGAAAGCTGTGAACCGTGAAGTGTAAATTCACTTCGGCAACGGCAAGTACTTTGCGAAATACAGCACTGCGCCGGTGAGCGAATCCTGCCAGCCGTGCGCCATCATGCCGGGTATCAATGATCGGCGAAGATGCGCGAGCGTACCGAAGAGCGCGCCGTAGCACGCTAAAACGATCATGAGGCGCACTCCCTGATATCCGTGAGCGAGCCCGAATATTGCCGCCGAAATAATAATGCCCGCGCACGCGTTGCGGGATAAGAAGATGAATTGGCGCTGCAAATATCCCCGGAAGATGATCTCTTCGCAGAAGCCCGCGGTGAATGCCACGAGAAAAAAGAGCGCGAGTTCACGCGCAGTAGTGGGCGCGACCAGTGAAAAGCTGGCGAGCCGGTCCTTGATGCTTTGCTGGCTGATCAAGCCGAGGAGTTTTTGCACCCCCAGGAGTATTCCGCTGCTGACCAGCCAGAACCCCGCGGCAATCGCGATATCGAGCAACACGTCTTCGATGGACCGCCATTTGCGTCCGATGAGATCGCCAAGGTTGCGTCCGCGCAGGCGAAGCCCCCACCAGACGTAGAGCACGACGATCCACTGCATGAGAATGGTTTGCAGGTAGCGGGAGATCATGGTGGATTTGGGCGCTGCCCCCGCAGTGATCGCGGTGGCGGTGCTCCAGGAGGTAAATGCGATCCAGAGGACGAGCAGCAGAGTGTGCCACCACGGCGCCCATGGGCCCTCTTGCTGTGGCTTCGCCGGAGGCGTAATGAGTGTGGCGTTTGCGGTAGAGGCGTTTTCCATGTGGGCGATTTGTCGTAACGTTCAGTTTGACACTGGCCAGACTTACTCCGCGCTCTTCAGCTCAATGCTGATCGCCCGCAATTCGGATGCGCCGACATTCTCCAGAGTGTGCGGCGGCAGCGGTCCGCACCACAGGGCACTTTCTGGAAGGAGCTTCCCAGTAATGCGACTATCTCCCATGATGGGTCCCTCCGCGTCGCGGCGCACGAAATCGCTCCAACTCAGGATGTACAGCGCGCTCGGCCATCGATGGGTATGGAGCGGGACGGTTTCTCCCGGCGGGACCCGTGTATCAAGCACACGCACAAATTCATTCTCAAACAAGAGCCCATGATTCCGCGGCGCCGCGTTCAAAGCGTCCAGCTCGTCAAGCCAGTCTGATTGCTTCAACATAGGCGACATTCTACCTTGATCCATGGCGCCCAACTTCCGCCTGCCGAAGATTTGGGCAGAACATCATGACGAAGAGGATGAAGACAATAGGCTACGAACGTCATCTTATAATTGTAGGTTTGTATCCATCTTAATTCTGTGCGCAGGAGAGATCATGGCATTGGAGATCGGAAAAGTAGAGTTGCAGAAACCAGAGCTTGAGCAGGTGGTGATCGTGTCGGGAGTCCGCACCCC
>JBDTLH010000336.1:0-4915 GCA_039934875.1 Acidobacteriaceae bacterium
GGGGTCATTCCAGGATTCTCCGGCGTTGTACCGGGCGTGGTAGGGGTCATTGCCGGGGTGGTTTCGGTAGTCCCGGCAGTACCGGTCGCTCCCGTAGTTCCAGTCGCTCCGGTAGTTCCAGTCGTTGCGGTGGCTCCGGCTGTGCCCGTCGTATCGGGAGTTAGGGTGCCAGTTGGACTGGTGGGCGCGCCTGCGGGAAGTTGTTCGCCGGGCGCGGCGCCGGTGGCTGCTCCCGGAGCGCCGGTCGTCGCCGGTGGAGGGGTGGTGGTCTGCGGCATGGTCGTGGTGGTTTGCGGTGCGGTGGTGGTAGTCGGCGCGGTTCCGGTGGTTCCGGTGGTTTGTGCGCCCGTGGCGCCAGTGGATCCTGTACTGCCCGATGTCTGTGCTCCGGCGACTCCCACGGCCAGCGCCAGAAGAGCTGTTGTCAACAATGTCCCCTTCATTCTCAACCTCCGCAAGCGAACGTGCTTGTTCTGGATTCGATGTGCGGGGAGCCAAGGGCGTTACCCCGCCTACTCTCGAATCGTTTGCTGGAGGGTGCATTTCCATTTACAACAGCAATATGGCAATTCGTAGCTCCGCTGTAACACACGCGCGACTGGTCGCATCCGCGGTGGGATGGCTGCGACGGCAGTATAGATGCGGCATAATTCTTTCGGAGCAGTATTGCGCGACGGGAGAGGTGCCGGACGCGATTGGATGGAAGGGAGACAACCATTCTGTAGTAGTGGAGTGCAAGGTATCGCGGGCGGATTTTCTCGCCGACTCCAGCAAACCATTTCGGCTGAGGCCGGAGGAGGGTCTGGGATGTGAGCGCTTTTATCTCGCGCCAGCAGGCCTGGTCTCTTCAGGCGAGCTGCCCAAAGGGTGGGGGCTGCTTGAATACCAGGACCGTGAGGTGAAAATGACGCTCAAGCCACGCAACAAGAAGCTCCGCACCGAGATGGGCATGCAAAAAGAGATGAATTTGCTGCTGGCGAGTTTGCGGCGCGTCGAAGTGCGGATTGATCCCCAGAAGATCACCGACTATCTGAAATACAAGGACCGCATTGTGGGATACAACGGTGGAGTGTTGCCGAAGGAGCTTGTGCCAAGGGAGCGGGAAGACAATCTGCACCTGACGGCCACTGGCCGCTAGCCGCCGGCTACTCCCATGGAATGTTGCCAGCAGCAAGCGGCCAGCAGCCATTTGCTTACCGCTGAAAGACGTCCTTGAGCGCCTGCTTCATCACATCTTTGTTGACGGCGCTGATGGCATTGGTCAGTGGAATGTCCTTGGGACAGACCAGCACGCACAATTGCGCGTAGCCGCACTCCTGGATGCCGCCGTCGCCCATCAGCGCATGCAGCCGCTCTTCCTTGATCCCTTTGCCGGTGGGATGGTCGTTGAACAATTGCACCTGCGCGATGGTGGCCGCGCCGACAAAATTTGTTTTGTCGTTGAATTGCGGACACGCCTCCATGCAGCAGCAGCAGGACATGCAGCGGGAGACGGGGTACATCTCCTCCTGGGCACGGGGAAAGACGCGCGGCCCCGCGCCGAGATCATAGGTGCCGTCAATCGGGACCCAGGCTTTTACCCGCTTGAGGTTTTCAAAAAGCACGCTGCGGTCCACCATCAGGTCGCGCACCAGGGGGAACTTCGACATCGGTTCGAGCTTGATGGGCTGCTCCAATTTATCCACCAGCGCGGAACACGCCATGCGCACTTTGCCGTTGATGCGCATGGCGCACGATCCGCACACCTCTTCGAGACAATTGGAGTCGTAGCTGATGGGCGTGGTCGCCTTGCCCTCTTGGGTCACAGGATTAAGCGCGATCTCGCGCATCGCGGAGATGACGTTCATGCCCGAGTGCCAGGGAATCTCGAACTTCTCCCAGACTGACTGCGCGTCGGGGCTCGCCTGCCGTTTGATTTCGATTTGTATTGTACGTTCGGTCATTTAGCCTCTGGTCGTTAGCTGCTGGTCGCTAGCTGCTTAGCAACTCCCTTGCCCTTGCCACTTGTCCCTAGCCACTTGTCCCTAGCAACTGACAACTGCTCTTCAATACTTTCTCACCCGGGGCTCCAGCAGCGCCGTATCCACCTTTTCAAATTCGAACCTCGGCTCATCCGCATCGGGAGCAAAATACGCCTTCGTGGTCTTTAGCCAGTTCGCATCGTCGCGCTCGGGGAAGTCTGGTTTGTAGTGCGCGCCGCGCGATTCATCGCGCATCAGCGCGCCCTGCGCAATCACACGCGCCAGTTGCAGCATGTTATAAAGTTGCCGGGTGAAGGCGAAGGTGGTGTTCGCCCACTGCGACTTATCGCTCAGGTTCACATTGCGATAGCGCTCCAGCAGCTCGACGATCTTCGCATCCGCCTCGCGCAGATTGTTGTTGTAGAGCACCACCGTACAGTTCTTGCTCATGGTGGCGCCCAACTCGCGCCAAATCTGAAAGGGGTTCTCCGTGCCGCTCGAACTCAGGAGGAAGCCGTTGATCTCATCTTGCCGCTTGCGCTCGGCATCGAAGACGGTCGAGCTGGTCTCCGACTTGCGGTTTTTCGCATACATCACCGCCTGCGGGCCAGCCGTAAACCCTCCGTAGATGCAGGAGAGCAGGGAATTCGCGCCCAGCCGGTTGGCGCCGTGGATGGAATAATCCGCCTCGCCGCAGGCAAAGATTCCCTCGATATTGGTTGCTTGTTTGAAATCCACCCACAGGCCGCCCATGGTGTAGTGCATGCCGGGGAATATCTTCATCGGGACATCGCGCGGATCGTCGCCGACGAACTTCTCGTAGATTTCGAGTATCCCTTCGAGCTTGCGGTTCAGGGTCTCGCGCGGGATGTGCGTCAGGTCGAGATAGACCATGGCCTTGCCATCGATGCCGAGATGCTCCTGATAGACCACCTTGTGGATCGCCCGCGTCGCTACATCGCGCGGCACCAGATTGCCATACTTGGGATACCACTCTTCGAGGAAGTAATAACGATCGGCTTCGGGAATGCTGCGCGCCTCCCGCGGGTCGTTCAACTGGCGCGGCACCCACACCCGTCCGCCCTCGCCGCGCGCGGATTCCGACATGAGCCGCAGCTTGTCCTCGCCGGGAATAGAGGTGGGATGCACCTGAATGAATTCGCCGTTCGCGTAGTACGCGCCCTGCTGATATAATGCCGACTGCGCCGATCCGGTGCACACCACTGAATTCGTGCTCTTGCCGAAGATCGCGCCGATGCCGCCGGTGGCGATAATCAACGCATCGCAGGGGAAGGTGCGCACCTCCATGGTGCGCAGGTCCATGGCGCAAATGCCGCGACAGATTCGGTTCTCGTCGAGCACCGCCGAGAGAAATTCCCATCCCTCGTATTTCGTGACCTTGCCCTCGGATTCAAAGCGCCGCACCTGCTCATCAAGGGCATAAAGAAGTTGCTGGCCGGTGGTGGCGCCGGCGAAGGCGGTGCGGTTATACAGGGTGCCGCCGAAGCGGCGAAAGTCGAGCAGTCCCTCTGGAGTGCGATTAAAGGGCACGCCCATGCGGTCGAGCAGGTCAATGATGCCCGGCGCCATATCGCACATATCTTTGACCGGAGGCTGATTGGCAAGAAAATCGCCGCCATACACGGTGTCGTCAAAGTGTTGCCAGGTGGTGTCTCCCTCGCCCTTGAGGTTCTTGGCGGCGTTGATGCCGCCCTGCGCGCAGACGGAGTGCGAACGCTTCACGGGAACGATGGAAAACAGATCGACGTGGCCGCCGCCCTCCACCGTCTTGATGACGGATGAGAGCCCCGCCAGGCCGCCGCCCACCACAATGATCTTCGGATTGGTAATACCTGCCATTCGCGATCTCTATCCTCTTCTACGGCTGCCGCG
The DNA here is from genome assembly GCA_039934875.1 of Acidobacteriaceae bacterium. GTDB lineage: Bacteria > Acidobacteriota > Terriglobia > Terriglobales > Acidobacteriaceae > JBDTLH01. The sequence goes on from JBDTLH010000336.1 coordinate 3,855, forward strand.
GTTCTGTTTGCTCTTGGTTCTGCTCTTTGTTTTTCTGCTGTGACATCGGATCGGTGCCCTGCTCGATAGCCTTAGCCTTGCCGGTATCCGTGAGCGAATCCTGAAGGTACTGAAGGTTGGCGCCGCTGCGGTATTGCTTATTCAGGAAGCCACTGAGCGATCCCAGCCCCATCACCGCCATTACCAGGAAGACGAAGATGCTGAAGCCTATCAGCTTCTTGCGCGCGCTGGCGCCGGTGACGATCCCCCACTTGGCGCAGAAGAGAAATATGCCGTAGCCGAAGTGCCAACTGGCGCACACGATGCCGATGACATAAAACGCCAACATCCATGGGTTCAGCAACTGCTCTTGCACCTTGGCGAAGGCTGCGCCGGGATTGGTGGGCAGGTGAATGCCGCTAAAGCGCAACGTATAAACATGCTGCACGATGTAGGCGAGGACGATGATGCCGGTCCAGCGTTGCGCGCTGTAGAGCCAGTTGGAGGTCTCCGGATAGGACTTCAGATCGGGCGAGCCGCGCAGCCATATCCATATGCCATAGCCGGCGTGATATGCCAGCGGAATCCATATGCCGAAGAGTTCGAGCAGAAACACGAAGGGCAGGCTGTTGAGGAATTTGACCTGAAGCGCGTAGGCATGCGGTCCGCCCTCCGCCGCCGCATTCGACACGTAATGCTCGATCAGGAAGACGCCGATGGGAACAATCCCGCTCAACGAATGCAGCCGCCGCCAAAAAAACGAATGCCCGTGCCCCGGGCGGAGCGGGGCGGGGCCTCTACCGCCGGAGGACGTTCTCCCCGCGGTACCCTTCAAAGTCTCAATTGCCGTGGACACGGAGGCGCGCTCCTTTTGTATTTGCGATGCTCACAGGATAAGAAATCTGTGACAAGCCAACCTTGCATTATTCGCGTCGCGGCGTTGTGAAGTCAAGGCAGAGTCTCTTCCAATACAAGATGAGCCTGAAGGTCAGTCTTGATTCCAATACAAGATGAGCCTGAAGGAGGGAAAGCGGGCAAGCTGAGGAGAGATGATCAGCATGCTCGAAGCAGAGAAGCTAAGC
>JBDTLH010000337.1:0-2556 GCA_039934875.1 Acidobacteriaceae bacterium
TGGGCAAACACCCGCCCATGGGATTGATTCCCTCCTGCTTATAGAGCGCCTGTATCTCCGCGTTCTTGGCCTGCATCTTCGATTGATCAGAGAACTTCACGCCCTGGAATTTGCGGTTGATGGCGTCCACCAGGGGCTGCGCCTTCATCATCTTCATCGAGGATTTGATCTGCTTCAAACGCACCGGCAGCAATGCCAGGTTGATGATGATGGTCACCACCAGGATCGCCCATCCCCAGTTCGGCACCATGTGCTCATAGGTCCAGCGCAGCCACAGAAACAGCGGCTTGGCGATGAAGCTGAAGAACCCGAAATCAATCATGTTGTCCAGGGTCGGCCCGGTATAGGAAACTTCTTCGCCTACCGCCGCCCCGGGTGCCGCGGCATGCACCGAAGAGAGCACATGCAACAGCTTGGGACCCACAAAGATGCGCAACGAGGTAGGTCCCGTGGCATTGCCCACCGCCGCGCCCAGCAATGCAAACGTCTTGTTATCGTTCTTGGCCGCGTCCTGCGGGATGGGGTTGTTGAACGTGACCATCTGCGCGGCCTGGGGATGGTCGGGCAGGAACACTGCGGCAAAATATTGGTCTTCGGGCCCCGCCCACGCCAGCGGTCCCTTCACGCTGTCTCCGTTGGTTGCCATCTTGCCCCGCCCGAAAAAGGATTTCGAGACCCCCTGGCGGGTGATCGAGCTGCCATTATCGAAGGCAATATTCGCGTGCGCATAAGCGATCGAATCCCGCTGATCGCCGAATCCCGCCGGCCAGGCAAAGAGCGCAGTTGCGGGATTCCCCTTCTGCGTGACCTCCACATCTGCGTGGACGACGTAAGTCTCGTCAAAGCGGAAGGTTTTTTTGACCTGCGTCTCCCCGTCGGAATAGGTAAAGCTGAGCTCCCGGGTGCGCTGTGCCCCCGATTGCGCCGCCTGCTTGATCAGCTCCGCCTGGCTCCGCCCCGTCCGGTCCGGCTTCGTCCCTTCCGAAGCCGCGGTCGCCAGCGAGCCTTGCGAATGGACGACGTACAGCGCCGAGTTCAGCTTTTTGGTCAGATCGGCATCGTAGGTGTAGAGAGAGAGCGGTAGCCCGTAACGCTCCGCCCCCGCCGAGTTCACCAGCTCCAGCGGACGCCCCTTTTCGTCCTGCTGCTGCTTCAGTATCCAGCTCTTGACCGCCCCCCCATGATTGCTGAACGTCACTTTATAAAGCTCATTTTCAACGACGGTCTCGGCTTCGGCGGCTGCCTGCTCGGGAGCCGCCTTGGCAGGAGCGGTCTTGGTTTTAGGGGAGGTTTGCGCCACCGCGGGAGGCGCCACCGCCGCGGGAGCCGGTCCGGTGACTGGCGCCTGGGCCGCTTGGTTCTGCGTTTGTGACTGGGTTTGCGATGGAGCCGGCTGGGGCGGCTTCGGCCCGTACTTCGACATCAGCCACTGCGACACGATAATCACCAGAAAGATCAGCGCGAACGCCAATACCATGCGCTGCGAGCTTTTTGGGTCTTCATTTTTCGTTTGAAAGTCGTTCAAGAATGCCTACCGTACCGCCGGTGAATGAGATTTAGGAGAAGGGACCGGATCCAGTCCGCCCTTGGCAAAGGGATGGCAGCGGACCACGCGCAGTCCGCCCAGCAGGGTACCGTGAAAGGCTCCGTGCACCGCCAGCGCTTGCACCGCATATTCCGCGCACGAGGGATGAAACTTGCACTGCGCGGAGACGCCCAGACCGCGCAGCAGCGCCGCCAACACCGGCGAAATCACATCTTTGTATAGGGCGAGCAGCAATTTCACCGGGCTGTCTCCGGCCGATTCGCGCTGTGTGCCAACTGATTTCCCACTGTCAGCGCAAGCTGCCTGCGAATCTGCGAAAATCCCCGTCCCACCTCTGCCAGCACCTGGCTAAACTCCGCGCTTAATACAATTTTCTTGGGATTGATTACAACATCGACGAGAGGATGAGGCGCTGCGCAGAACTCGGCCATATGCGCCCGCACCGCCTCGCGCATCCGGCGCTTGATACGGTTGCGCACCACCGCGCATCCCAGCGCGCGTCCTACCGTAATACCCACGCGAGCTTTATCATGGACATGGGCGACAGTAGCGCTGCTGGGCCGTTCGAGATAAAAAAACGTCATGATGGGAGAGAAGTGGCGCCGCCCCTGCTTATACACGCGGTCGTAGTCGGCATGTTTCAGCAGCCGGTACTCTTTCGGATAAGAGTTAATCTTAATCCCGGAAGCCGGCGCTGACCGCAAGGCGCGTGCGTCCCTTGGCACGGCGGCGCGAGAGCACTGCCTGCCCCTGCTTGGTCTTCATGCGGGTGCGAAAGCCGTGCGTCTTCAGGCGGCGGCGGCGGTTGGGTTGAAATGTACGCTTTGGCATCGAACGGTACCTGCTATCTAATGTCTGAAATTGGTCAGCGAACTAATGTCGGAAATCGTCAGCAAGCCAGTGTCTGAGATTCGTTACGAAGCTACGCTGGGCAAACATTGAGTATAGCCGAATCTTCCCCCACGAGCAACCGGCGTGCCCGCGCCAACTCCCCAGCACCCGACCCAAAC
>JBDTLH010000338.1:0-12878 GCA_039934875.1 Acidobacteriaceae bacterium
CCGAGGAAGAGGTTGGCGATCTGCTTGCATTCGAGGTTGCGGGCGAGTTCGGTGGCGTCGATGGCGTCGTACTCGATGGCGTATCCGGGGCGAACGATGGCGCACTTTTCCAGGCCGGGGATAGAGCGGATCATCGCGATCTGCACGTCCTGGGGAAGCGAGGTGCTGAGGCCGTTGATGTAAATCTCGTGGGTGTCGAGGCCCTCGGGTTCGAGGAAGAGCTGGTGTTGCAGCTTGTCAGGAAACTTGACGATCTTGTCTTCGATGGAAGGGCAGTAGCGCGGGCCGACGGATTTGATTGCGCCGGAATACATGGGCGAGCGATGCACGTTGGCGGCGATCAGGCGGTGCGTCTCCTGGGTGGTGAAGGCGATGAAGCACGGCACCTGATGGCGCGCGAGCGCGTGGGTGCGGAAGCTGAAGGGCGTAGGGTCGGCATCTCCGGGCTGCACCTCGAAGCGTTGCCAATCAATGGTGCGTCCGTCCAGGCGTGGCGGAGTGCCGGTCTTCAAGCGGGTGCCGCGCAAGCCGAGGCGCTTGAGCGATTCTCCGAGCATCACCGAGGGCGGCTCGCCGCGGCGTCCGGCGGGAGTTTTTTCTTCGCCGCAGTGGATGAGTCCGTTGAGAAAGGTGCCGGTTGTGACGACGACGGCGCGCGCGCCGATGCGTGATCCATCGCGCAGCAGGGCCCCGGCGCAGCGGCGTTGTTCCCCTTCTTGTTCGATCACCAGGTCAGAGACTTCGGCTGCGAGGATGGTGAGGTTGGGCGTGGCTTCAAGCACCTGCCGCATCTTCCGGCGATAAAGTTTTTTGTCGCACTGCGCGCGCGGCGACCAGACAGCGGGCCCGCGCGAGGTATTGAGCAGGCGGAACTGGATGCCCACCTCATCGGTGACCTCGCCCATGATGCCGCCGAGTGCGTCGATCTCGCGCACCAGATGGCCTTTGGCGATGCCTCCCACCGCCGGGTTGCAACTCATCTGTGCGATCAGGTCGGGATTGAGGGTGCATAGGGCAGTGCGCAGTCCCATGCGCGCAGCGGCGGCGGCGGCCTCGCAGCCGGCGTGTCCGCCTCCGATGACGATGATGTCGAAGTCTTGCGAGGGATGCACTGACTGTATTTTACAGAGGGCCTCATCTCACGGTCAGCTTATCGCGGCCTAAGCTGCTTTCGCTTCCTTCGCCCAGCCCGTCGGCGGCTCGGTGAAGGGACCAACACCCCAGAAGGGATCGCGGTTCCACGCCGCCTGGGTAGCGCCCACCGGATTCGCCAGTGCGAGCCATGCGACGGTGGTGGCAAGCGAAAGGGCGGCGCGCGGATCGTGCATCTTGCGCCAGGCGGCATCCAGCGAGGCGGCGGTGGCTGCGCTATAAAAAAGCGTGACCGCGGCGGCGTTGATGGGCGAGCGCAATCCGAAATAGGCCGGATCGAAGAGGGCGAAAAACGCCCATGCCGCGGCCTGGGCGCGAAGAAATTGTTTGCGGCCCGCGGTTTCAGCGGGTAGATCAAGCACGTATAGTCCACCGGCAATCAAGCAGATGCTGTTGATTCCCCACGCGATAGGGAACGCGGCACCGGGCGGCGCGAACACCGGGAGCCTCTCTGCCTCATAGAATTCCCGGTCGTCCTTGCGGGTTTGCGGTTTGCGCCCCCCTGGCGCATGACATGATGCCAGGCTTCGCGCGCCCGCGCGAAGCGCCAACTGCGCAATGTGTACTCCGGCATAGAACGCCACTCCATGCCACCAGCGATATCGCTTTACGGTCATGATCTTGTGATGCTTACGACTGCTGAGAAGTAAAAAGCCCCTGCAGATATAGTGACCAGCCGCCAACCGAAGAATTCATCGAGCCCAGGTTTTGTTGTGCATCCTATGGCTTTAAGGAGAAGCGATGAGCGCAGCCTTCAAACTCGAACGCGAGCAATGGGTCCCTCCACCATTAGACGAGGTCTTCGCCTTCTTCGCCGACGCTCGGAATTTGGAAGTTTTGACGCCGCCGTGGCTGCGCTTCCGCATTCGCACTCCAGAGCCAATCAAGATGTCGTCCGGTACTCGCATCGAATACCACATCAACTGGCACGGCGTTCCCCTGCGCTGGAAGACCGAAATCGCGCGTTGGGAGCCACCATTTCGTTTTGAGGATATGCAAATTAAAGGGCCTTATCGCGTATGGCATCACACCCATCAGTTCAAATCGATGATGGAAGGAACGCAGATCAGCGACGTAGTGCATTATGCTCTTCCGTTCGGGATAGTGGGACGCCTCGTGCATGCAATTTCAGTGCGGCGCAACCTGGAGCAGATATTCGATTATCGGCGGAAGAAGATCCGCGAGCTCTTCGGCGGCGAGGAAGAGAAGAGCAGCGGAGCAAAATGACGGAACCTAAATCACTGGACGATCTGGTATCGGGAGCACGGGTACGAGTACGCAAGGCCGCCGCTCCCGCGCCCAACGGCAAGTGCATCGTTTACTGGATGCAGCGCTCGCAGCGCGGGCTGGACAATCCCGCGCTCGATCTAGCAGTCCAGATCGCGAACCGGCTGGGGCTTCCGGCAGTGGTTTATTTTGCGCCCGTGCCGTGGTATCCCCACGCCAACTGGCGGCATTATGCGTTTTTAAACGAGGGGATCGCCGATATCCGCCGCGACGTGGAGCGGCGGCGCATCGGCTTCGTCTTGCGCAGGTGGCCGAACCATTCGCTGGATAAATTCATCGCCGAAGTCGAACCGGCTGCGTTGGTCGGCGATGAAAACCCCATGCGCGAGCCGGAGCACTGGCGCAAAGTCGTTACCGCGCGCATGAAGGTGCCGTTTTATACCGTGGACTCCGATGTGGTGGTGCCATCGAAGCTCTTCGAAAAAGAGCAGTACGCCGCATTTCACATGCGCAAGCGGCTCTACGCGCATTTAGATGAGTTTCTGGTCCCGCAGCAGAACACGGTGGCAAAGCATAAATGGGCGGCTCCTTCCGGCATGGAAAACTTGCCGGACGATACGGACATTACCGAAGGTTGGGAGATTGACCGTAGTGTGAAGCCGGTGGACAGCTTTCGCGGAGGAAGCAAAGAAGCGTTGCGGCTGCTCGACGAATTTGTCAGCCACAAGCTGGCGAATTATGCGGAGATGCGCAACCATGCCGATAAAGATGGGACCAGCAGGTTATCTCCTTACCTGCACTTCGGACACCTCTCGCCGATTACGGTAGCGCTCGCGGTCAAGCAGGCCAAAGCGCCAGCGAAGGAGAAGGAGTCTTTTCTCGACGAGTTGCTGGTATGGCGCGAGGTCGCCATCAACCTCGTGACGTACAACAAGCACTACGATTCGCTCGCCGGAGCCGACCGCTGGGCGCGCGAGTCGCTCATGGAACATGTCAAAGACGAACGCAGCTTCCGCTATTCTCGAGCCCGGTTTGAGCGTTCAGAGACCCACGATCTTCTGTGGAATGCCGCCAACAATCAGATGGTAACCACGGGATGGATGCACAATTACATGCGCATGTATTGGGCGAAAAAGCTATTGGAGTGGAGCGCGTCTCCCCGGCAGGCGTATGAGACAGCAGTCGCGTTGAATGACAAATATTTTCTTTGCGGGCGCGATCCCAATGGGTATGCGGGAATTGCCTGGGCGATTGCCGGCAAACGCGACCGTCCGTGGTACCAGAAGCCGGTAACCGGGCTGATCCGGACGATGTCGGAGTCGGGCGCAAGGAAGAAGTTTGATGTGGATGCGTACATCCGCCGCTATGCCGGCAATCAGGAAGAGCTGCCGCTCCGGGCGGGGCCGGACTGAGTTCCGCAATGCCGTCACCGGCTTCCATAAAGTGCAAACGGTGCAACCAAATTTATATTTCAGCGCAGCTAAAATTTCGGAGCACTTGTTTTGGCCCATTACAAAAAATGTCAATTAAATAGAACCTCGCCGGGAAAATTCTCATCTCACCCGCACATGGAGGAAATAAGAATGGCAAGTACACGGGTTTATGCGGGGGAAGCGCAGGAAGACGATTTCACCTCTTCGATTGAACGGCGCACGGCTAAGGTCCCATCTTCAGTGTTTCTGGGCTGTGCTTTGGGATCGATGGCGGTTTCATTGGTTCTGAAGGCGATGGGCAAAGGCGAGCACGCCTTGTTTGTCGGCCAATGGGCGGCGCCGTTTCTGATCCTTGGCGAATACAACAAAATGGTAAAACAGCACGGCTCCGATGCGCAGAGCAAGCGCGCCGCGTAGAAACACACAGGCCGTTGTTATCAGGCGGAGACCGGGAGGGTTGGCGTCACCTATCCTTCTGGAATCTCCGCCATCTTTTTCTCTCACCGTTCCGAAGCACCAGCCGGGCAGTTGTGATGGGAGGAGCTGAGAGTAAAATTGCCGGAGGTAGTTCGCCTACTTCCTCCACAGGCATTTGCATGACCCAGGCCGGAACATCCACGCTGCTGCTCGAAACCGGAGATCTCCGGCGCGCACAAATGGCTTGGGCTGCGCAGCCCCTTCCCGCGAGATTGGCGGTGCTGCGGCGCTTTCGCCGTACTCTGGCGGCGAACCCCGGAAACCTGCTGGAATCTACCGCGCAACATCGCGGCGTCTCGGAGTTGGAAGCGCTTGCCTCCGAGGTCATGCCGCTCGCCGATGCCTGCCGCTGGCTGGAAGGGAACGCCGGCAATTTACTTTCAACCCGCGCGGTCGGCGGCGCAGCGCCTCTGTTGATGCGCGGAATCCACGTTGAGATTATCCGCGAGCCGCTGGGATTGGTGCTGATCGTCGCGCCCGGCAATTACCCGCTCTTTCTCGCCGGCGTACAGGCATTGCAGGCGCTGGTCGCGGGCAACGCTGTTCTGCTGAAGCCCGCGCCCAAGACAACGCAACTGCTCACCCGATTGCGCGATCTGCTGCTGGTCTCCGGCCTTCCTCTTGATGTGTTGACGCTGTTGCCCGAGGACACAGAAGCTTTGCGCGAGGTGGTCTGCGCCCCATACGGGCCGGACCATATTATCGTGACCGGCTCGGCCCGCACCGGACGCGCGTTTCAGCAGTTGATTGCCGATTCCGGGCGGCCCATTGGATTCACCGCCGAACTCTCCGGAGCGGACGTATGCATCGCGCTGCCCAGCGCCAACTGGAATGGCCTCGCCCGCTCCTTGCGCTTTGCCGTTAACCTCAACCGCGGCAGGACTTGTATTGCGCCGCGAGTGGTTCTGGCGCCGCGCGATCGCGAGGCGGAGCTGATCGGCCATTTGCAGCGCGAGTTCAAGGGACTGCCCGCCGAACCCTTCTCCCAGGAAGAATCGCACCGCTTCGCGCAGGTGCTTTCGCTCGCCCTCAAGCTGGGGGCGGAGCTGGTGCATATCGAAAACTCTCCGGTCGCGGTGCTGCGCCACTTGCCGCTCGATATGGAATTTCCCTGGGACGAGCTTTTTTCGCCCCTGCTCTTCCTCGCCACCTACCGCTCCCTGGAAGAGGCGATCTCGATTCAGCGCCGCATGCCATTGGCGTTGGGCGCCGCCATCTTCGGCAATGCGGCACAAGCACGGGCAGTCGCCGCCCGGCTCGACGCCGGATCGATCACCATTAACGATCTGGTCGCGCCCACCGCCGATCCGCGCCTGCCCTTCTCCGCGCGCAAGGCCAGCGGACATGGCGTAACCCGAGGCGCGGAGGGGCTGCTCGCCCTCACTACGGCAAAAGCGGTAGCCACGCAACGCTCCCGCTTCCATCCTCACTGGAATCTGCCACAGCCCGGTGACGATCATTTGCTGCGCACGCTCTTTCGCTTGCAACACGCAACCTGGCGCAGCCGATTATCTGCCCTCCCCAGCGTGGTACGGGCACTCTGCTCCCGCCGGTCAAGCACTTAGCAAACTACAGCGACTTCATGTCGATCACGAAGCGGTATTTCACGTCGCTCTTCAACATGCGCTCATAGGCTTGGTTGATCTGCTGGATGGGAATGATTTCGACGTCGGAGGTGATATTGTTTTTGCCGCAGAAATCAAGCATCTCCTGGGTCTCTTTGATGCCGCCAATCAGCGACCCGGCGAAGCTGCGGCGCTTGAAGATCACGCTGAACGGCGAGACCACTGCTTCGGGCGGCGCGCCCACCTGCACCATCGTCCCGTCGCGCTTGAGCAGATTGAGATAGGCGTTGGGATCGTGTTTGGCGGATACGGTGTCGAGAATAAAATCGAAGGAGTTGACGTGCCGCGCCATGGCGGATTCGTCCCGTGAATGGACCACTTCGTCGGCGCCCAGGCGTTTGGCGTCCGCGATCTTGCTGGGAGACGTGGTGAAGAGCGCGACCCGCGCGCCCAGGGCGTGCGCGAGCTTGACGCCCATGTGCCCCAGCCCTCCCAGGCCGACGATCCCCGCCTTCTGGCCTTTGCCGACCTTCCAGTGATGCAGCGGAGAGTAGGTGGTGATTCCGGCGCAGAGCAGGGGAGCGGCGCCGGCGGGATCGAGATTTTCAGGAATTTGCAGAACGAAGTGCTGGTCCACAACGATGTCATTGGAATAGCCGCCGTAGGTCATGCCTCCAGTGTGCTTGTCGGGGGAGTTGTAGGTGCCGGTGAAGCCTTCGGGCGCCTCGCAGTAGTTTTCCAGGCCCGCCTTGCAGCTCTCGCAGGTGCGGTCGGAATCGACCATGCAGCCGACTCCGGCGAGATCTCCGACCTTGAACTTCTTCACTTCGGCGCCCACCTTGGTCACGCGTCCTACGATCTCGTGGCCGGGAACCACGGGATAGGTGGTGTTCTCCCATTCGTTCTTCACGGTATGCAGGTCGGAGTGGCAGACGCCGCAGTACAAGATTTCAATCTGCACATCGCGGGGGCCGACTTCGCGGCGCTGGATTGTGAATGGAGCGACGGGGGAGTTGGCGGATTGGGCGGCGTAGGCGGGGGTAGCGGCTGGCATTGGTTCGATCTCCTTAATGACGACAGCGTTTTAGATGGAGGGCGGGGCGAGGAAGATTCGGTTAACCATAAGAATTTGAAAAAGTAGTTACTACAATGTATGTACAGGTATGCCAAAGTGCGGTATCTTGGATTGAGAACATCCATGTGCAATTTACTTGGGACGAACATAAGAACCAGATCAACACGCGCAAGCACAAGGTCAGCTTCGAATTGGCGACGCGGGTCTTTGATGATCCAAAGCACTACTCCGCGCAAGACCGGCAGGTCGAAGGCGAGGAGCGCTGGCAGACCATAGGATTAGTTCATGGCGTAATGATTCTTCTGGTGGCCCACACCGTGGAAGAGGAAGACCAAGGCGAGACGATACGCATTATTTCCGCTCGCGCAGCGACACCGACTGAAAGAAGACAATATGAAGAAGCACATTAGAGGAAAGATAGTCCGGTCTGGGCGAGAGGCGCGGGACCCGTTCAGCGCCAAAGAGCGCAAGGAATTGGCAATGTTGGCAAAGATGCCCGACTCCGAAATCGACACCTCCGACATCCCTGAACTCCCCCTTGAGTACTGGAAGGAGCATGGCGTGATCGGCAGGTTCTATCGTCCAATCAAAAAGCCGGTAACCCTGAGACTGGATGCTGACGTGATTGATTGGTTAAAGGAAGAGGGCAAGGGCTATCAGACCAGAGCGAACCACCTGTTGCGCAGAGAGATGCTGGCGCAACGCCGCCGCCCAACGAAGGCCGGGACGAAAAAACAACAACGTAAACGCGTCTCCGCGTAGTCATCTTCAACGCCCGCCCGCATAGGCGAGTTTAGCCAGTGTCGTAATGCGAAAGCAGCGACGAGCGGTCGCGCCGCGCGATTGGCTGCGGCGCCCCAACCCGAAGCGTGGGCCAGAAAGGCAATTCCGCAATCTCCCGTAAACTGATCCAGTGCCTCAGCCCTTTGATTACCACCGCCATCAACTCCATTGTGAAAGAATTCCGCTGGAACGGCTCGCCAGGAAGTTTGCAACGCCGCTGTATGTTTATTCGGCGAGTGAAATAAAGTCGCGCGTCGCGCTCTTTGAGCAGGCATTCGCCGACGTGCCGCACACCATCGGATACGCGGTGAAGGCGAACTCGAATCTGGCGGTGCTGAAGCTGCTGGCGAAGCTCGGCTGCGGCTTCGATATTGTTTCTGGAGGAGAGTTGGAGCGGGTGCGGGTGGCTGCGCCCACACGATTGAAAGAAGTGGTCTTCAGCGGGGTGGGCAAGCAGGTTGCGGAAATTGATGCCGCGCTTCGGCTGGAAATTTTGATCTTCAATGTTGAGTCCCCGGCGGAGCTCGAAGTGTTGTCCGCGCGCGCCCAATCGTTGCGCAAAAAAGCGCGGGTCGCGCTTCGCGTGAATCCGGATGTCAATGCGGAGACGCATCCTTACATTTCCACCGGACTGCGCGAGCACAAATTCGGAGTGGACATCAAGCTCGCGCCCGAACTCTACGCCCGCGCGGCGGAGGCGAAATGGCTTGAGGTCGCGGGAGTGAGTTGCCACATCGGATCCCAGATCACGGATGTTGCGCCCTTCGGGGAGGCGCTGCGGCGCCTGCGCGCGCTCATCATCGCGTTGCGCGCGGCAGGACACAGTATCCGCTATGTGGACGCAGGCGGAGGGCTGGGCATCAGCTACCGGACCCAGCCCGGCGCATCGCGGCAGGACGACTTCCCGGTGCGGGTGCGGCAGTACGCGGCGCAGGTGAAAACCGCGCTGGCCGGCCTCGGCGTCCACCTGTTGCTGGAGCCGGGGCGCGCCATTATCGCCCATGCGGGAGCGCTGGTGACGCGGGTGGTTTACACCAAAACCAACGGCTCAAAAAAGTTTGTTATTACCGACGCGGCGATGAACGACCTTATCCGCCCGGCGCTCTATCAGGCGCACCACGAGATCGTAGCGGTCAAGCAAGCAAAGGTTGAGATGGAAGTAGTTGACATCGTCGGCCCGGTCTGCGAAACCGGAGACTTCTTCGCCCACGACCGCAGGATTCCCGCCGTGCGGGAGGGAGCTCTGCTTGCCATTCTCGATGCGGGCGCTTATGGCATGTCGCTGGCGTCGAATTACAATACCCGCTTGCGCGCGGCGGAGGTGCTGGTGGACGGCAAGCGCGTGAAGTTGGTCCGCCGCCGGGAGACGATGCGTGATTTGTTGCGGCCGGAGATGGTGTGACGCTGGAGACCATTCACGCGCAGCGCGAATCCAGATAATTGGGACAAAATCACAAGCCTGCTCCACAGCCAAGGTCGGCGCGTCCTGCCGGCCCTTCCCTTGCACGCTCCAGCGTGCGTTTATTGCCGCACTGAGGTAAAGTCGCGCACCCAGTCTTCAGGCGCTTGAGGGAAGATGCGGAAGCTGTCGGCGGGCAGCGGGGTGCGCAGAAAGGCGGCGTGCTGAATCTGGGGGAGCGATGGCGGATTGAGCAGGAACGCGAGCGGCGCTCCGTCGCGGACCGCGCAAATCGCGGCGGAAATCTCCGAGACGGCCTCGGTGGCGCGGAGATCGAGATGGAGAGCGCGTTGCAACAATAGCTCCAGCAGCTCCAGATCGCTCGCCGCGAAAGGCAGATCGCTCGCCGCCGATGGCAGATCGCTCGCCGCCGACGGCAGCAACGCTTCCAGCACGTCCAGACGAGCTTTGAGCAGGTGGGCTTTGCCATCGCTGAGGGCGATCAGGGCGGGGCCCAGTTCGTTGCCATGGGTAAGCAGGTATTGGGCGCGCTCGACCGTGAGTGCGGCGGGCAGAGGCTCAATCTGGAAGAACAGGCGCGCCTGATCGAGAAAGCGCTGTGCATCGAAGTTTGCCGGCGCGGGCAGCACGCGGTGCAGGGCTGAGATCGTGAATTCGGCGCGCTCCTGGTTCAGCAGCAACGCGGGAATTGCATCTTCCGGGCGGGGCGGCTGAACATGCAGATATCCCTGCCGGTGGATGGGCGTGGTCAGCGTCTTGTGCTCCGGCCCGGGAGCGCGGGGAAATTGAAGGCTGCGCCCCAGCGCGGCGCTCCAGGCAGCGTCATGGGCGGCCAGGATGAGGCGCTTCTCCTGGAGTTCGGTCGAAACAATGTTGATGTAATGAAGATCGTTGATGGAGGTAAGGCGATGAACGAAGCCCTCTCCATGCTGCTCCGCAACCAGCCGCGCGTTGGGCGAGAACAGCAGGTTATCCAAAGTGCCGGCGGGATCGTCAAACAAGAGTACCGGAGTGAAATTGTCGCAGGCTTGGCTCGAGGGCTGCTGCGCCGGGAAGACGGTCCCGTGCTGGGGCGGGGAGAGTTGCACCAGGCAAAGCAGCCCCCGGCCGCGAAATCCGGAGGGCGCGATGCATTCGTACCCCAAAAGGGAGGGCGTGAGTTCTCCGCGGCGGGCAGGTGCGAAGGGGTAGATTTGGGCCATGCGCTTCCCCTGCATAATAACAACTTTATTGGATGTGATTGGATGTGGCCCTCAGAGCAGTGGGTGAACTGGAAAACCCAGTGACTCGTCGCTACATCTTTTACATCCAGGAGACATGGCTTATGCGCGCAGCATTCAGTTGCTGTGCTAATATCGCCAGCCAAAGGCAGGAAAACTTATGTCAGGCATCCGCGCACGGATGGTGTTGGATTGGAGGTCTGCCTGGTTTGGCGGGCCACTGCTACTGTTATGCTTCGGCTTTTTGCTGCTGGTGGCGGGCGGCCCCGGTCGGGCCATGGCGCAGGTCGTCACGGCCCCGGACCAGGTGCATATCACGCCTAAGGAGCAGCCCTCAAAAAACAAGCCGCCGAAGGGGGTGGATGCCACTTCCGCGGGCATGAATATGAATAAAATCGGTGACCGTCCGATCTCAGTAAATGTGAACCTGGTGCTGGTGCCGGTGACGGTGACCGATCCGATGAACCGGTTGGTGACCGGCCTGGAGAAAGAGAACTTCAACGTCTTCGAGAACAACAAGAACGAGCCCATTCAGACGTTTTCGAGCGAGGATGAGCCGATCACCGTCGGGGTCATCTTCGACATGAGCGGCAGCATGTCCAACAAGATCGAGAAATCCAAGCAGGCAGTGATCGAGTTCTTCAAGACGGCGAATCCGGAGGACGAATTTTTTCTCATCGCATTCAATGATCGTCCGGAGCTGATCTCGGACTTTACCTCATCGATCGAGGATATTCAGGGCAAGCTGGTCTATCCCGTGGCGAAGGGGCGGACGGCGCTGCTGGACGCGATTTATTTCGGGATGAACAAGATGCGGAACGCGAAATATCAGAAGAAGGCGCTGCTGGTTATTTCGGATGGCGGCGATAACCGCAGCCGCTACACCGACCATGAAATCAAGAGCATGGTGAAGGAAGCGGACGTGATGATCTATTCGATCGGCCTCTTCGATTACAATCCAGGTACGGCTGAAGAGCGCTCCGGGCCGTATCTGCTGAGCGAGATCAGCGATGCCACCGGAGGGCGGCTCTTCCGGATTGACGATCCGAGCGAGTTGAGCGACACTGCGGCGAAGATCGGGATCGAGCTGCGCAACCAATATGTGATCGGATATCGTCCTGACAATGCAGCTCACGATGGAAAGTGGCGAAAGATCAAGGTGAAATTGAGTCCGCCGAAGGGATTGCCGCAACTGATGGTCCACGCAAAAACGGGTTACTATGCGCCAGGGCAATAACAGTAACAAGGTCTGGCTCCTCACCGCAATATTTGCCGCAGCTACGATGCTGGGTGCGCAGCAACCGGCGCCCACGCCCACGCAGCGGCCGACGTTGGCGCAACCCAGTACAGCGCAGGAGCGTGACCCCATACCCTCTCCCGACGATGTGACTCCGGGGGTGCTGGCCGCGCCCAGGACCGCGGCGCCCGCCAATAATGCTCCTAACAATGGGACGGCTGCCAACGTTCCCTCCGGCCCTGAAGTGGCCCAGCCCGCGGGCAGCAATACCGTATCGGTCAACACGCCGGCGGCGCAGCAGGGCGCGAAAAACGCGAACGGGACCTACGTCTTTACCGCCAACGTGAACGAGGTGCGGCTGTATGCGACGGTAGTGGACCAGAAGCAGCGCCTGGTGACCGACCTGAACCAGACTGATTTTCGCGTATATGAGGATGGCCAGCCGCAGCAGATCACGTTCTTCGACCGCACCGACGTTCCGGTGGCGCTGGGCATCATCATCGACAACTCAGGGTCCATGCGTGACAAACGCGAGAAGGTGAATGATGCCGCGCTGAATCTGGTCAGGTCGAGCAATCCCCAGGACCAGGTCTTCATCGTGAATTTCAACGATGAAGCGTTTCTGGACCAGCAGTTCACCCCGGATATTGCCCAATTGAGAGAGGGGCTTCAGCATGTGGATTCGCGCGGCGGCACCGCGCTCTATGACGCAGTGCAAGGCGCGTCAAAGTACATGATCGATAGCGCCGCCATGCTGCGGCGCAAAGGAATAGTGAAAAGGGTGCTGCTGGTCGTGACCGACGGAGAAGACAATGAAAGCCGCTCCAGCCTGGAGGACGCGATCAAGTACGTGCAGACCGAGAACGGCCCGACTATTTATACCATCGGGCTGCTGGGGCAGGAGCATGAGCGCAAGGCCAAGCGCGCGCTGGAAGAGCTCGCGGTGCAGACCGGCGGCGTCTCGTTCTTCCCCCGCGATCTGAATGAGGTGGACGCGATCAGCAAAGCGGTGGCGAAGGACATCCGCAATCAGTACCTCATCCGCTATAAATCCAGCAAGCCGCAGAGCGAAGGCGGATACCGCACCGTAAAGGTGGAGGCGCAGGCCCCGGGATTCAAAAACCTCCAGGTGCGCACCCGCACCGGATACTATGCCGGGCAGAACCCTGATCAGGAGCCGGGGGCCCCGCCGCCGCCGAAGAGATAAGCAGAGCGAATCACGCTTGACAGGCTATGCCGCGCAGGCGGATACTCTCAACAAGATGAAGCGCTACCGCAACTACGCTTAT
>JBDTLH010000339.1:0-8668 GCA_039934875.1 Acidobacteriaceae bacterium
TGATGTTCGCGAGCCGGTTGATTTGCTGAAGCGATAAATGCAAATTATTTTGTTGATTAATTGAAAATATATACGCGATGAAGACCAAGGGCAGGATGCGTTTAGGCGACTGGGCGCGCATGTTCTGGGCGGGATTCATGGCCGGCCTGATCTTGTTCGCCTGCTTCATTTTTGTGCGCACCTCCCCGTTCTAGTTCTCGTTCTCGTTCCGAGGAGTTGCAGCTTACATCACATACGGGTCTCTTTCCTCCCCTGCGGGAGCATCTTCGGGCGGCAGCAACATCACGTCTCCCGGCGCGCCATAGCAACTCAGTCCCACACGGTCGAGAAAGCGCGTTCCGCACTGATGGCAGCGATAGGGACGCATTCCCGACCCGCGCGCCAACAACTCGCGGAAGCTGCGCCACCCCGAGAGATAGACTTTGCGATCGCCGCAGATCGGACACTGGGCGCGCCGCTTCTCCTGACCCCCGGTCTGCCGCGGCGCCTCGCCAATCGGATACAGCTCGCCTTTGCTATCCACCCAGAGCACATTGTTTTCATCGGCGCGTTGGCAGCGATCATGAGAACCAGCTAACCGGTCGGGAAGTCGCGAAGCTGCAAACATGGCTGAGGCGGCTCACGAGTCACGAGCCAAGGGATGCCACGCGCCATGTCACAACACGAATGCTTTAGCCCGTGACTCTCGACTCGTGACCCGCCGCCCGCAAGCTACAATAAATATTCTTATGCCGGATACTGTTCCCACCTCTGCCCCCATCACCACCATCGCCGAAATCGGCCAGCATGAGGGCCAGGAAGTCACCCTGCGAGGCTGGCTCTACAACTTGCGCGAGAGCGGCAAACTGCTCTTTCCCATCTTTCGCGACGGCTCTGGGCTCATTCAGGGCGTCGCCCACAAATCCGGCGTCTCGCCCGAGATCTTCGATGCCCTCAAATCGCTTACCCAGGAATCGAGCGTCATCGTCAGCGGAAAAGTGCGCGCCGACCAGCGCGCGAAGGGTGGCCACGAACTCGATATCACCGGGCTGGAAGTGGTGCAGCGTGTCTCCGAATCCGACCCCTATCCCATCACGCCCAAGGAGCACGGCACCGATTTTTTGATGGAGCATCGCCACCTCTGGCTGCGTTCGCCCCGCCAGACGGCGATCCTGCGCACCCGCGCGGCGATTATCAAGTCCGCGCGCGACTTTTTCGACGACCGCGGATTCACTCTCACCGACCCGCCCATCCTCACGCCCGCGGCGTGTGAAGGCACGACCACGCTCTTCGAGGTCGGCTACTTCGGCGAGTCCGCGTTTCTTACCCAATCGGGACAGCTATACATCGAAGCCACGGCTATGGCATTAGGCAAAGTCTATAGCTTCGGCCCCACCTTCCGCGCCGAAAAATCCAAGACCCGCCGCCACCTTACCGAGTTCTGGATGGTCGAGCCGGAAGTCGCCTACGGCACCCTCGACGACATCATGCATCTCGCCGAAGAATTCGTTAGCTCGATCGTGCAATACGTTTTGCAGACCCGCCGCGCCGACCTCGAAATCCTGGGACGCGACCTATCCAAGCTGGAAAAAGTCACTTCGCCTTTCCCTCGCATCAGCTATGACGAAGCCGTCTCGCTGTTGCAAGAGGGACACAAATCCGGCGAACTCGAACACGGCTTCGAATGGGGCGGCGACTTCGGCTCTCCCGATGAAACCTATCTCGCCAACAAATTCGACCGCCCGGTGATCGTGCACCGCTATCCGTCGGCGATCAAGGCGTTCTACATGGAGCCCGACCCCGAACGCGCCGAAGTCGCGCTCGCCTGCGACGTTCTCGCCCCTGAGGGGTATGGAGAGATCATCGGCGGCTCGCAGCGCATCGGCTCCTACGAAAAGCTGCGCCAGCGCATCAAAGAGCACGACCTGCCGGAAGACGCCTTCAAGTGGTATCTCGACCTGCGCAAATTCGGCGGCGTCCCCCACGCCGGCTTCGGCATGGGCATCGAGCGCGCCGTCGCCTGGATCTGCGGCCTGGAGCACGTCCGCGAGACCATCCCGTTTCCCCGGATGCTGAATAAAATTTATCCGTGAGCGTGTCGTGAGTGACGGTCGTGTGCTGAAGCCGAGAAGAGTTATTGTTTCCTCTGTTGCGCTGCTCGCTCAAACATCGCGCTGCTGATCTCGGCGCTGCTCGGCCATTGACCGCCCGTATGTCCGGAGTGCGTTCGATAATCGTCCAGGTGGTCAGCATCAGGCTGCACTACACTGGCGCCCTGCAAAAATAACAATCCGACTTTTTCCGTGGGCATGCGCGTAACAAAAGACTCGGCTTCACGGAGCACATCGCGCAGCCGCGCCATAGTGGCGGCTGGATCAAGCGGCGGGTCACTGGCGACCCGGCGGAAATCCGCATCGGTGTAACGAGCAACCCGGCGGATTTCATTGATAATACCCTCCGGAGTGAATCCGGGCGACTTGCCAGCGGCAGCCCATACTACCGCTCCAAGCGGGAGTATCCGCTCATGGACGGTCAACAGGTCCACCACGTCGCGCGGCTCGCGGCGGCCATAGGCAGCCGCCACTTTATTGGTGGCCAGATCAATCGGGTGGAGGACGTAGCCGAAGGTCTCGTTCGGCATGGTCGGAAAAAACCGGAAGTCACTGTCAACCACCCACTCGAGCTTAGTCGTCTGTTTGTCCTTCTCCGCTATTAGCGCGAAAATAGCTGGTTCGCGCCGCATCCATTGGATCGTATAATCGTGCTCCTCGAGCAAAGCGGCGTCTGCTTGCGCGGCCCTTGCAACCCTGTCTTCGCGGTCATGAAAAACGTCTATATCGCCCGAAAATCGTGGCGCATTCCGGTTAAGCGGCGTGCTTCCGGCAACATAGCTCTCCGGATCGCGGTGCGCAGCCAGC
This sequence comes from Acidobacteriaceae bacterium, assembly GCA_039934875.1. Classification (GTDB taxonomy): domain Bacteria; phylum Acidobacteriota; class Terriglobia; order Terriglobales; family Acidobacteriaceae; genus JBDTLH01. The sequence goes on from JBDTLH010000339.1 coordinate 2,898, forward strand.
AGTCGCAAAATGTCAATCTGGATGCTAGTCAGCGGCACGGCACGCCCGCTCAATCTGCTCCGCCAACCGCCGCGCCTCTAAGTTGCCTTCCACTCGCAAACTATGGACAATCGCCAGAGCGTCGGCGGGCGTGGGATTAAGTACCGGTCTGCTGCTCCACAGCGCCGACGGCCCGAACTGTTGAAACGCGCGACGGTAAAGCTCCCGAAAGTCGCCCGTTGATGTCGGTTGATTGCTCATCATGCTTCCTCTAGCATTTACATCACGGCAGCCGTTGTGGCGCATTCGTTCGTGATAAATGGCGAGACCAAGCGCAATCGCCCTCACGCACTCCGCAGGTTCGCCTCCGTCATCACTTCAGATATAGTCTGATCATCCAGCCCTCGCTTTCGCAAGCTCTCTGTCAACGCCTGCATCGGACTGCGCTCAAGCCGCGCCAGATCGCGCCGCAGGCCATGGCCAATATATGCCCGGATCAGCGGTTGGTACCCCGAAAACCCCAGCGCCGGAGCGACCTCTTTCAGGTCTTCAATAACATCCTCCGGCAAGCGCATGCTGATGGTCACCATCGGACGCTGTTTCCGCAACCGGCCCTGAATACGCTCACTCGCTTTCTTCATAAATCTTCCTTTCTTCTGCCGTCGCCATTCTCGCCGAGAGGATGCGGATGACTGCTCTCCGGCGTATGACATGGACCACAAAGAGCACACTCCAATCCTCCGTCATCCCGATTGCAGCCTCTCTTGCTTCGCTCTCTCCGCTTGCATCCACCAGCCGAACGAATGGATCCAGGAACACCTCACACGCTGCTTCGAATGTTACCTTGTGCTTTGCCGCGTTAGCGGACGCTTTCTCGCCGTCCCACTCAAATAACTGTCCATCATGTGAGTAGGTCACGTCCACAAATAACACATATATACGTTGCATATACAAAAGTCAACCGAAAGGTATTCTAGTAAGTCACATCATCACGCGCCTTAGCCCGTGACCCGTGACTCGCGACCACAAGCCGCAAGCTGACAGCCGAAAGCCAAAGCATTCCCACTGCCGAAAAAGCTACGACCGAAAAGTCGCCTCGCGCGATCATCAATCAGCATTCCAAAAACATCCGCGACCTCGCCCAGCGGCAACGTGCACGGGATGCCGCTCGCCGCCATCCTCGGAGGCCCGCTGCACAGCCGAGTTCTGAATTTCAATCACCTTTTGGCATAACCGGCTACTTCCCTCCGCAATCCTTGCGCCCGGTATCGGCAATACTCGCGATCAGCCATTTACCATCTTTGCGCACGAGGTTGAACAGGTCCGTCCCGCAGTGGTCCACTTTGCCGTCCACCAGAAAATCGAAGGGAGCCCAGACCATCGCCAGATCGTTATCGATGCGCACCAGCGGATCGTGAATGCGTTCCTCGATGCGGGTGGTTCCCGGTTTCGCTACCCGGTCGGCAAAGGCCTCGAAGGTCATCTGCGCCGGCTTGCCGTCGCGCATCAGCACCATGGCGCCGCCGGGCAGCAGCGGCTGCTTGATCATCGCCGGGTCGCGCTTCGCCATGCCATCAAACATCGCGTGCACCGGAGCAAGGACCGCCTGTTCTTCCGCGGTTGCGGCATATAAGCCCGCTGCCGCGGCAAGAAATAAAATCAAGGCCATTCGAGGAAAGCTCTTCATGGCTCCTCATTCTAAACTGAGGAGCGGCATCCGGCAGATGCCCATTCGTTAAATACCCTCACCATCGCCTGCGGCTTGACGCCTGTCAAGCGACGGCTTACAGTATAGAGAAATGATGGTCCGGAGCTTCAGTCATAAGCCGCTCAGGCGGTTTTACGAAGCAGGTGCGACCAAGGGCCTTCCGCCCGACAGTATCGCCAGGTTGCGCGCCATGTTCGCCGTCCTCGACCGCATGAAAGACGCTGAGGAATTGAAGTTTTGGCCGCTATGGAAGCTACACAAGCTCACCGGCAACCGGAAGAGCAGGTGGAGCCTGCATGTCACGCGCAATTGGCGACTCACGTTCCGTATCGAGGACGATGAAATTGTCGATCTCAACCTAGAGGACTATCGCTGAAGAAAGAGGAGGAATCAATGCCCATGTTCAATCCCCCACATCCCGGCGAAGTTATCCGCGCGGAGATCATCGGAGCGCACAATCTGACCGTGACTGCCGCCGCCAAGGCATTGGGCGTGTCGCGCCAGGCTTTGTCCAGCCTGTTAAACGGCCAAGCGGACCTCACCGGAGACATGGCGCTGCGGATCGAAAAAGCATTCGGCCCGAAGATGGAAACGCTCATGGGAATGCAGTCCGCCTATGACATTTTCGCGACGCGCCAGCGTCAGGCCAAGATCAAGGTCGCTCCGTATCACCCTGTCGAGGCGCATTGAAAAGCCATCAGCTCTAGTCCCACCCTGTATCCTAATAGGTCGCGAACCACACAGCAGCGACCGGATGGGCAGGCAGAACGCCCGTCTCCCACAAGCTGAACGCTGAAAGCTGAGAGCCAAAACATGCCCACTATCGAAAAGCCAACTCCAGAAAATCGCCACGCCGGTCCCATCAATCACAATTCCAAAAAGATTCGCGTCATCGGAGTCCCGCTCGACCTGGGACAATCGCGCCGCGGCGTGGACATGGGTCCCTCCGCCGTCCGCGTTGCCGGTCTCGAAGCCCGCCTCGAAGCCCTGGGCCACATCGTCGAAGACGCCGGCAATGTGAGCGTCGCGATCGCCGAGACCAAGTCCTCCGGCGATCCGCACGCCAAGTATCTCAAGGAGATCACCAGAACCTGCACCGCCCACGCGGAACTTGTGGTCAAAACGCTCGAAGCCGGCATGACCCCGCTGGTGCTCGGCGGAGACCACTCGATTGCCGCGGGTTCAGTCGCCGGCGTCGCCGAATTTTATCGCCGCCAGAACCAGAAGATCGGCCTTATCTGGGTTGACGCCCACTCCGACATCAACACCCCGGAGACCTCGCCCAGCGGCAATGTGCATGGTATGCCGCTGGCCGCGATCCTGGGCGCCGGCGTTCCCGACCTCGCCAACATCTTCGGCTGGTCGCCCAAAGTTGAGCCGGAAAATGTTGTGCTCGTGGGAGTGCGCGACATTGATGCTACCGAGAAAGAGAACATCCGCCGCGCCGGCGTCACCGAGGTTTACACCATGCGCGATATCGACGAGCGCGGCATGCGCACCGTCATCGAAGAGGCGCTGCGCACCGCCGGACGCGGCACCGCCGGCTATCACGTCTCACTTGATATGGATTGGATTGATCCCGAAGACGCTCCCGGCGTCGGCACTCCGGTGCGCGGCGGCGCCACCTACCGCGAGGCCCACCTCGCCATGGAGATCATCGCCGACCACGGGCGCATGACCAGCTTCGAGATCGTCGAAGTCAATCCCGTGATTGACGAACACAACCGCACCGCCGACCTGGCCGTTGAGCTTGCCATGTCCGTCTTCGGCAAAAAAATCCTCTAAAAAATACGGCGGGACATTCCTGTCCCGCCTCACTGACCTCTCACTACTAACCGCTACCGGGGGTTCCAATACCAATCCCGCCGGTCCTGCCGCACGTCCTGCCGCTGCTGCTTCAGCCGCTGCTGGTCGCGCCACATGTCCTGCCGGATCTTCTGCGCCTCGCGATAATCGCCTTCGCGCAACTCGTGCTGCAAGCGTCCCTGATCACGATATAAATCGCTCTGCTGCCGGTCCATCTGCCGGTAATCCTGGCGGATGTCCTGCCGGTCGCGCCGCCCATCTCCGTCATGGCCCCAGTATCCGCTCTGCGCCATCAGGCTTCCCGCTCCCAAAGTTCCCATCAACAGAATTCCCATTCCCAACTTAATCGCTGTACTTTTCATGGCTGTTTCCTCCTGCCACTGATAGAAAACCATCAGGAGAGAAACAGTCGCGCGAATTGCTGTAACAATTCGTCAACCCGGGGCTTCAGCAGTCAGCACTCCGCACTTGCCTGAAGCTGATTGCCGAATGCCCGTGCAAAACGCATCTCAGGGAATCTTGAATGCATCCGCGGGCACACTTTGCCCAGCCTTCCGCACTACCATTTCATAATCGATGACCATCCCTCCCTCAACCTCGTAATGAATGATCCAGCGCAGCGGGATAGTGACGCCGTTCACGTCATGAAAATCGCTGAACCGCTCCTCCACGTCGCTGGTAGTGTCCGGAGAGCCTCCGCTGGTGCTGCGAATGCCGGGGAAAGCGTGGATTTTCAGATGATATTTGGTCAACACATGCTGAAAGGTCTGCGGGTCGAAATACAGCAGGATATCGAGATCGGAGTTGGCCTTGGGCGGCAGATACAGCACCTCGTACAACTGTTTGCCGGCAATCTTCTTCATGCCGCGGATGGTCAACCTGGCATCATGCGCTTGCAAATTTCCCATCGGCCACGCGGCAGACATCACCCCGCCCACCAACCCTTCCCGCAGAATCTCAGAATGAAAAAATAAGAAGGTCCCCAACGCCGACCGCTTACCAGGCGAGATCACGGCGATGCTGGTCTTGTCTCCGGCCTTGATGAAATCCTCTCCGGGATAGTCGTTCGCGCCCAAATCCATGATGTAACGCATGTCATTCACCCGCGAAAGCAGCTTGCCCGTGCCTTGCAGAACGCCATGGCCCCCGACAATGAATTTGACCGCGGTGATCCCCTCAAGCGTGCGTGTCTCGTTCTTTTTGCGCGCTTCGTCGGTGCCAATCGCGCTGAGGTGCTTGGCAATTAGCTCCGCCGGAGTGATCTTCTCCCCCGCCCGCAATCCGCGCGAGGCGCCGATGAGAAGCAAAACCGTGAGGGCCAGAAACCTGTGTTTTTTCATGCGAGCGACAGTATAACGCTGCCGCCCAAAACCTGCCCAGCCCGCAATATAAGTACAGCCGCCTCGAAGGGCGGCTGTTGTTTTAATACGATGTGAGTTGATCTGATTAGAAGTTGAAGCGGCGGCGGGCCACTCCAGCCAATCCCAGCATGCCAGATCCAAAGAGGACCAGCGAACCAGGCTCTGGAATCGGCGGTGCATTACTTCCATCGATCTCGAAAGCAACGTCGGTCCCGAAGAATGGGTTAAATGGGCCGGTCGCGCTGCCGTTTTGGTCGAACGCGATGTTGTTTTGAGCGTCGCCGAACGCAAAATTCCACGCCTGTTCGGTAGTGGGATCGGCTTCCATCGCCACCAACCAATACTGCGTGCCCGTCGTCAGCGTCAGACAACCGCTGCACGTGAACTGCGTCAGGCTCATCGAACCGAACGGAGGAATCGTACCCACCTGGGTCAGCGTGGCCAGAATGTTGCCGTCGGGTACACCGCCGGAACCACCGCTACCTGTTTCCACAAACAAGTTGATCGGGCTATTGCTGCCCGCAAAGTTGCCTATTCCCAACTGCGCGCCGGTCAACGTTGCCGTAGAGCTGACCATGAATGGGCTGGCGATCACCTGATTGAAAAAGTTGCTGCCATCCACAAAATAACCGTTGGCCGAATCAAACGCGCCGCCCGGTCCCAACGTGGTGTAAAGAGTGCCTGCCATCGCAGACCCCGCGGAGAGCATGACAATCATTGCGATCGCTGCTCCCAGGAAACCTCTCCCAAATCTCTTGCTCATGTAGTCAAATCCTCCAGTGCGCGCGAAATATCGATATTTCACGAACGCTGGAAAGCATGTCACAAATCTCAGGGAAGTACAATCAAAAACTTGAAAATAGTTGCCACGAATGCAACAGCATCTTCGGCGAATCGTTTGCTTTATCTTTTCTTCA
>JBDTLH010000340.1:0-7594 GCA_039934875.1 Acidobacteriaceae bacterium
CCTCCGTTTCGAGAACGTGCCACACCATGCCCGCATCATCGTCCAGCACATCCACGACACGCGCCTCTGTTCCTGCGAAACAAAGGATTCCGGTATCAAAAGGCTGTCCTCCGCTGGTGGGATAGAATGCGGTCTCGGCAAGAGCAATCTGCGTCCGCCCCCCATTCTCCCGGGCGTCAGTCACACGGGAGCTGAACGCCAACAGGCCGGAATCGTCGTGGTAGAGTCGGGTGGTCAAGTGATATTTGCGGACACAAGCAGCGCCGGAATCAAAACTGATATGCCAATATCGGCGAACCGTCTGAAATCCGCGCCGTTCAAGGTTAGAATGCGATCTATCCCATAGACCAGCATGACAGCGACAAGTCGAGCATCATGCACCTGCCGCCCTGAGATTTCGTGTGACGACACGAGACTTCTCCACGCCTCATAGACCGCTGGCAGGTCCTTGATTATGCTGTAATTCTTTTCAATGTAGCTCAATTCGTGCTGCGCCCGCTCAATGCTCAATCCGAACCCATTGCGTTCCGCCGGGCGCGTACAAACTGCCCAATATTCGATTGCATTCTGTGAGGATATAACGAGCTGAGTATTTTGCTGTCTCAGAATCTTGACCGCTGCCTCTACATCCGAATATCCGGGGGAGCGTATGCTGCTGATGGCAATCAATATATTGGTATCGATTAAAACCGCCACTAATCGCGGTCCTCGTAAATACTCTCACGAGAAAATGCCGCGGGATCCAGCACCGGCATTTCATCTGAAAATCTTGCAATCTCATCCAAGTTTCTCTGAAACTCTTCCGCACTCAGTCTCTTGGGGGGAGGAAGTGGCGCAGTTCCGGCTCCCATACCAAGACGATTCAATGCTTCATCTACGACCTCTTCGGGCGTACGGTATCCGCCCCGCTCCATCTGCTCCCGGATAATCTGCTCGGTTCTCCCCGTAATTTCTATCTGCATGACCCGCACTCCTAACCACATTCTCCCACAACGCTCTTCAGAACGGCCCGATAATCCCGCCCACCTTCGCCGACTCCGCGCGTTGTGGCGCACGCCGTATCCTCAGCCCTTGCGCAATCACATCCGTATATTTCATCCCGCTTCCCGTATTAAAGATCAGCACCCGCTCGCTCGGCTTCAACCATCCGCCCGCCATCAACTTGTCATACGCCGCCGTCGCCATCGCACCCTCCGGACTCAGCACCACTCCCTCATGCTGCGCCCACTCGCCAAGCGATTCGAACATCTCTTCTTCCGTGATCGCAATCGCCGTACCCCCGCTCTTGCGCACGATATCGAGCACAATGTAGTCGCCATACGACTTCGGCACCCGCAATCCCGAAGCTGCTGTAGTCGCATTCGGCCACATCTCCGACGTGAGCTTCCCCTCCTCAAACGCCTTGGGAATCGGCGCGCATCCCGCCGCCTGCACCACTACCATCCTCGGCCGCGGAGTTCCCTTCCGAATCCACCCCATCTCCTCCATCTCTTCAAATGCCTTCCACATGCCCACCAATCCCACTCCGCCGCCCGTGGGATAGAACACCACATCCGGCAACTCCCATCCGAACTGCTCCGCGAGTTCATACCCCATCGTCTTCTTGCCCTCAACCCGGAAGGGCTCCTTCAGCGAGGAAATATCGAACCAGCCCTCTTCCTGTTTGCGCCCGGCGACCACCTTGCCGCAATCGCCAATCAGCCCATCCACCAGTGTCACCTGAGCGCCGTAAGCCACGCACTCCACATAGTTCGCCTTCGGCACGTCCTTCGGCATGAAGATATGCGCCTCGATTCCTGCTGCGGCGCAGTAAGCCGCCAGCGCGCCCGCCGCATTGCCCGCCGATGGGATCGCAATCTTCCTCACCCCAAAATGCTTCGCCATGGTGACTGCCATGCCCAGCCCGCGCGCCTTGAAGGAACCGGTTGGATTCGCGCCCTCTTCCTTCCACCACAGGTTCTGGTGCATCCGCGAGCGCAGCATCGGCGTCCATCCCTCGCCCAACGTTACCGGCTCAACCGACGGCAGCACCACGCCATATCTCCACATCGATTGCGCGCCGTCCTTGACCTCATCACGCCGCGCACGCCGCATGTCTTCCCGCGCATAGCGCACGTAGAGCGAACCCGCGCACTGAGGACAAACGGTCGCGTACTCGTCTCTCGCGGGTACCACGTGCTCCCCGCACCGGCTGCATTGAAATGACTGGATATTGGGCACGCTACATCTTATAGCACTCGCCGCCGGTGCGGGCAGGCTCTCACAGTGCGGGCAGGCTCTCAGCCTGCCCCTCCAAATCCTATGCCCCACCCCCGGCTCCCGCGCACCGTCGGTAAAGTGATAAACCGGAACAGCCGCTCCGTTCAACCCTCGCGCTTCACCCCGCCGACCAGCGCCTCGTACTCCTCCGGCGTGTCCACATTGGCGGTAACGTAAGGGTCATTCACGGGAAGATAAGCGACGTGTGCTTGGTTGGCGTGTTCAACGTCGCGCCCTGTAACCCCCTCAGGAGCGCGCAGAAAGGCCTCAATAAGCTCACGTCCGGCGATGTAGGGGTGCCCGTGCCGGACCTGAAACTCGGGTACCAGTGCCCACAGGTTGTTCGCGGCTTCTTTGGTCCGTCCCGGAGAGATGAGTTGGCGAAGGAAAGTCTCTTTGAGGGTCGCGATGGTCTCCCGGCTGGCGGGCGGACGATCCACCAGGGTTATGATCGCGGTGTCGCGTCCTCGATTGAGTACCTCAGTGACGCCCACGCGTAACGAACTGAACTGTCCCCGCGCGGGATCGGGGTTTTGAATCAGCGAGACTCCCAACCCGTCAATGATGGGGCGCAGGACTGGGGCGTTGTCTCCGGCCACCACCAGAACAAAGTCGGTAAAGGGTTCGAGCGAGTGGATAGCGGCGGAGAGAAACGTCTCCCCGCGCCACGGCAGCAGCGCTTTGTCGTGCCCCATCCGGGTCGAGTATCCGGCGGCGAGTATGAGTCCGGCGAAGGCGGGCATGTCAGCTCTGAGTGTAACCGCAAATGGCCACCGATCATCGCCGATCAACGCCGATAAAGACCCATCCGGTCATTCACTTTACGCAAAAAATCCGACTCGCCTGGGGCAATAGCCAAATCACACAAAATGAACTTCGATTTTATCGGCGTTCATCGGCGTTGATCGGCGGCTGATTCTTCCCGAGCTCCACCATCAGCTCTCCCGCCTTCCGCGACTTCATGTGCGGCAGCGCCGCTGTAGAGTTGCGCCGGTTGCCAATCATCTCCGCCACCACACTGATAGCGATCTCTTCGGGAGTAATCGCCCCGATATTGATGCCCATGGGAGCGTGTACCCGTTCGAGCAGCCGCGGGTCGGTGCCCTGATTCACCAGTTCACGGTATATGGCGATGGTCTTGCGCTGCGATCCAATCATCCCGATATAGCGCGCCCGCGTCTGTGCCGCCCAGCGCAGGATGCGCATATCATCCTTATGCCCTCGGGTGACGATCACGATGTAGCTGGTCTCATTGATGGGACACTCCGGCGTATCCAGCTTCGCCATCGTCTCGTCGAAATCACCCGAAAAGATGCGCCGTGCCTCCGGGAACCGTTCCTCATTCGCGTAGGCCGCGCGGTCATCGATGATGATGGCGTCAAACCCGGCGAGGCGCGCGACCGCGTGCAAACTCCGGGAGATGTGTCCCGCTCCAAAGAGATAGAGGGTGCTGATGGGCAGAATCGGTTCGATGAAGATGTCCAGCGTCCCTCCGCAAACCAGTCCGGAATCGTACTTAGGATCATTGTTAAGGTTGAAGGTGAGGGTGCGCGGCTTCTCCTCCTCCATTACCTCCCGCGCCGCCTGCCAGACCTCCGCTTCCACGCATCCGCCGCCAATCGTGCCGTAAAGCGACCCGTCGTCGCGCACCAGCATCTTCGCCGTCTCAAACGAAGGAATCGACCCCCGCACATTGATGATGGTGGCCACCGCGCCCCGCCGTCCGCTGGAGCGGAGCTTCACGATCTCGGAATAGATGTCCATCGCTATTTACAGTTTACAGTTTACGGTCCAGAGTTTACACATTGAGGTGGGGGTATGGCCTGGTTAAACCCCAGACGGTGGCAGGCGACTCATCGCCGTTCGCTATACAATTCACATTTCTGACCGGAGGCACTATTCCCATGCGCAAGTTCATCTTCTTCACTTTCCTTTTGCTGCTGACTGCACTGTTGACGGCACAGATGCCGCAACCCTCCGCCATTACTTATGTGAAGGCAGGCAAGCTTTTTGACTCGAATGCGGGGGTTTACCGCAGCAACGTAGTGCTCGCCATTGCAGGAGACCGTATTCAGAGCGTCACGGATGCGGCGGCGGCGAGCATTCCGGCGGGAGCGAAGGTAATTGATCTTTCGCGCGCCTATGTGTTGCCTGGCCTGATCGACTGCCACACCCATCTGGGAGCGCGCGCCGACCGCTACGATGAAATTTGGGCCTTCAAAGAGACTCCCTTCGACAGCGCATTTGCGGGGGTGGTAAATGCTAAGAAGACGCTGGATGCGGGATTCACCACGGTGCGGGACGTCGGCTCCCTGCCCTTTCTCGCGGTGGACCTGCGCAACAGCATCGACGAAGGGTTCATTCCCGGACCGCGCATTGTCGCCAGCGGTCCCCCCATCTCTATCACCGGGGGACACGGCGACCTCAACAACTACTCTCCGCAGACCAGCGTCCTGATGTTCCCCGCAGAACGCGATTTTCAGATCGCCGACGGGCCGGAGCAGATACAGCATGTGGTGCGTGCGCAGGTGAAGTATGGCGTGGACGTGATCAAGATACTGGCGAGCGGCGGGGTTTTGAGCAAAGGGGACAAGCCGGGCGCCGCGCAATATAGCTTCGCTGAGCTCAAGATGGCCGCGGATACAGCGCACGCGACCGGGCGCAAGATCGCTGCGCACGCGCACGGCACTGAGAGCATTAAGAGCGCTATTCTCGCGGGCATTGATTCGATCGAACACGCCAGCCTGGTGGATGACGAAGGCATACGCCTGGCCAAGGAGCACGGCACTTATTTCGTAATGGACATCTACAACGACGATTACATCCTGGGCAAGGCTAAGGAGTTCAACATTCCCCAGGAGTTCGTGGACAAGGAGCGCACGGTCGGGAAATTGCAGCGCGAAAATTTCCGCAAAGCGTTCCAAGCGGGAGTGAAGATGGCGTTCGGCACCGATGCGGGCGTCTATCCGCACGGCGACAACGCGAAGCAGTTCCACTACATGGTGATGTATGGGATGACTCCGGCGCAGGCGATCCAGGCGGCGACTGTGCATGCCGCCGATTTGATTGGACGGTCGACCGATGTTGGGGCCCTCGCTCCTGGCCATTATGCTGATTTGATTGCGGTCACGAGCGATCCGTTGCAGCATGTGGAGGCGCTGGAGCATGTGAGCTTCGTGATGAAGGGCGGAGCGGTGGAGAAGGATGAGCTTTCCGCCAAATAAAACGATAAACTCGCCACAGATGGACACCGATCAACACGGATTTACGCACAAAGCTCTCACCGAACGAATTATCGGCGCATTCTATGACGTGTATAACGAATTAGGCTATGGATTCTTGGAATCCGTTTATCACAATGCGCTTTTTTATGAATTGCGGCAGCGTGGGATCGCAGCGCAGCGCGAGGTGTCCATTCCAGTCCATTATCGCGGAATCCTCGTCGGCGAGTTCAGGGCTGACCTCGTAGTGGAAAACGCCATTGTGCTCGAATTGAAAGCCGCCTCTCAAATAGAACGTTCGCATGAAGCCCAATTGCTCAATTATTTGAAGGCGACAGATTTTGAGATTGGATTTCTATTCAATTTCGGCCCCAAAGCAGCCTTCCGTCGGTTAGTTTTCGATAATCCGCGCAAACAAATCCGCGTCTATCCGTGTGCCTCCGTGGCCGATACTTGCCTGTGAAAAGGCTGAAGACATCGGGATCGGTCCTGGTGGCGACCGGGATATTTTTGAGCCGCATCGCCGGGTTGGTGCGGGAGCGCGTATTCGCACACTACTTCGGCAACTCGATGTATGCGGATGCTTACAAGGCGGCCGCGCGCATCCCCAACTATTTGCAAAACCTCTTTGGCGAAGGCGTCCTCTCGGCGTCGTTCATTCCCGTCTATTCGCGCCTGGTCGCCGCCGGAGACGCGGAAGAGGCGGGCCGCGTCGCTGGCGCGATCGGCGCGATCCTGGCGCTGCTTACCAGCGTGCTGGTGCTGATCGGGGTCTTTGCCGCGCCGCTCATGACCACGCTCTTCGCGGCAGGCTTCAAGGGCGCGACGCGCGACCTGACCATTCAACTGGTGCGCATCCTCTTCCCCGGCGTAGGCATGCTGGTGATGTCCGCGTGGACCCTGGGCATCCTCAACTCGCATCATAAATTTTTGCTAAGCTATACCGCGCCCGTGCTGTGGAACGCGGCCATCATCGCCAGCCTGCTGTTTTTTCATCAGCATCGCAGCCTTTCTCAGTTCGCGGTGGCAGTTACCTGGGGCAATGTGGTGGGCTGCGCCATTCAATTTCTGGTGCAACTGCCGCTGGTATTGAAGCTGGTGCCACACCTGCGCTTTGTCTTCGATTGGGGCAGCGAGTCGGTGCGCCGGGTGCTCAAGAGTTTTCCCCCCATCTTTACCGCGCGGGGGGTGGTGCAGATCTCGGCGTGGGTGGATTCGCAGCTCGCCAGTTATCTGCCCATCGGCTCGATGGCTGCGTTGACCTATGCGCAGACCATCTATATGTTGCCCATCAGCCTCTTCGGCATGGCCGTATCAGCGGCGGAGCTGCCCGCGATGTCAAGCGCGCTGGGCAGCGAAGAAGAGATCAGCGCCGCCCTGCGCAAACGCCTCGCTCACGGCCTGGGACAGATCGCCTATTTCGTCGTGCCCTCGGCGGTCGCGTTTCTGGCGTTGGGAGATGTGATCGTGGGCGCGATCTATCAATCAGGAAAATTTCATCATAGCGACACCCTCTTCGTATGGGGAATACTTGCCGGCTCCACCGTCGGGCTGCTCGCGGGCACACTGGGACGCCTCTATAGCTCCGCCTACTACGCGTTGCGCGACACCCGAACGCCGCTGCGCTTCGCACTCGTGCGAGTGGCGCTCACGCTCACGCTGGGCGTGCTCTTCGCGTTTCCCCTGCCCCGCTGGATCGGCATTGATCCGAAATGGGGGGTCGCCGGACTTACCGCCTCCGCAGGCATCGCGGCGTGGGTCGAATTCTTTTTACTGCGGCGCAAGATGCGGCGCCGCATTGGTGCGGTGGACTTCTCTCCGGCGTTGATCCTCAAGCTGTGGATCGCCGCCGCCATCGCCGCCGGAATTGCTTTCTTTGCCAAACACCGGATTCACTATCTGGCGCGCACCGACCATCCGCTCATTATCGCGGTCTACATTCTCGCGCCTTATGGCTTGATCTATTTATTGCTGACGCACGTATTCCGAGTTCCGCAGGCGAAGGCGTTATTGGGGCGGATGCGGAGAGGGTAGGCAGGGGTCAGGGTCAGAGATCAGGGTCAGCAAATGTATGCGTTGATGGCAGCGAAAGGCCCTCCATAGTAGAGGGCCTG
>JBDTLH010000341.1:0-6266 GCA_039934875.1 Acidobacteriaceae bacterium
AAGCAGCTTGAAAGCGAAGTCTTATCGCGCAGGTCCGAACCGATATTTCGCCCCCTCTCCTCTGGTGTAACATTGTAGGTTTTGGAGGGCACACCCATGCGCTTGCATCCCCTTTTGCTCACCCGGAAGCTCTGGATCGCCGCCCTTCTCGCCGGCTTGGAAATATTTTTCCTCGCCCCGCGCTCGCTGGCCCAGCAGCTCTCGCCCTCGCTCTACCAGGGCATGCGCTGGCGTCAGATCGGTCCCTTCCGTGCCGGACGCGTTTCCGCCGTCAGCGGCATCCCCGGCGACCCCGCTACCTACTACATGGGAACCCCCGGCGGCGGCCTCTGGAAGACCACCGACGGCGGCATGATCTGGAATCCGATCTTCGACCAGGAAAATGTCGCCTCCATCGGCTCCGTTGCCGCCGCGCCCTCCGATCGCAACATCCTCTACGTCGGCACCGGAGACGTCAGCAATGTCGGCGGCTCCGTCAATCAGGGCGAAGGCATGTACAAATCCACCGACGCCGGCAAGACCTGGCAGCACATCGGACTCGAAGATTCCCGCCACATCGGCGCTCTCTGGGTCGATCCCAAGGATCCCAACATAGTCTTCGCCGCCGCCCTCGGACACACCTTCGCTCCCAACCCCGAGCGCGGACTCTTCAAGACCACCGATGGCGGCAAGAGCTGGCGCAAGGTCCTCTACAAAGACGACGTAACCGGCGCCATCGACGTCACCTTCGCCGCCGACGATCCCAAGATCGGCTTCGCCACGCTCTGGGGACACTACATCAAGGCCGACAACCCGCGCGCCATGATCGATAACCTCAACGGCGCCGGCATCTACAAGACCACCGACGCCGGCGAGACCTGGACCGAGGTCAAGGCCTCCGGTCTGCCCACCGAGAAGCTGGGCCGCATCGGCGTTGCCGTCGCCCCCGATGGCAAGCGCGTCTTCGCCATCATCGCCGCCCCCAAGCAAGCAGGCGGACTCTTCCGCTCCGACGACGGCGGCACAACCTGGCAGCGCAGCACCACCGATGAGCGCATCCAGGGCAGCGGATACTTCGGCAAGGTCTTCCTCGACCCCAGGAACCCCGATATCCTCTACCTCGCCCAGACCTCGATGTACCGCTCGACCGACGGCGCACGCACCTTCGTCTCCTACAAGGGCGCGCCCGGCGGTGACGACAACCACGTCCTCTGGATCGACCCCGCCAACTCCGCGCGCATGATCCTGGGCAGCGATCAGGGCGCAACCATCAGCCTCGACGAGGGCAAGACCTGGACCTCCTGGTACAACCAGCCCACCGGCCAGATCTACCACCTCTCCGTGGACAACCGTTTCCCCTACTGGGTATACGGCACCCAGCAGGACAGCGGCTCCGTCGCCACCCTCAGCCGTGGCGACTACGGCGCCATCACCATGCTCGACTGGGACCCCATCGCCGGTTACGAGTTCGGCTACATCCTCCCCGATCCCCTCAACCCCAACATGATCTCTGCCGGGGGGGAGGGTCGCGGCCTGGTCCGCATCGACCGCACCAACCGCCAGGTCGTCACCATCTCGCCGAACGTGAGCCGGGATGGGGACTATCGCACGGCAGTGAATCCACCGCTCGCTTTCTCGCCGCAAGATCCGCACCTGCTTGCGGAAGGCACGCAATTTCTGCTCGCGACCAACGATGCGGGCATGCACTGGAAGAAGATCAGTCCTGATCTGACGGCGCGTCCGGGCAGCGAAGCGCAGGACGAGCAGCTCAAAGAACAGAACGCGAACGCGGCAGCAAAAGAGGGCGCGAACGCGGGCGCGCCTCAGGTCGCAGGAGCGCCGGCAACTCCGCCGAAACCAAAGACGAAAGAAGAAGAGGAGACCACGAAGCCTCCCAACCGCAGCGCGATCAACACCTTCTCGCCATCGCCGATCGCCGCCGGCGAGGTCTGGGTAGGCACCACCAACGGATTGATCCAGCTCACCAAGGACAATGGCGCAACCTGGAAGAACGTCTCGCCCCCGAACCTCTCGCAATGGACGCAGGTCAGCATCGTCGAAGCATCCCACTTCGACGCCGCTACCGCTTACGCGGCGATCGACGGCCACGCGATCAATGACTTTCGTCCGCACTTTCTGCGCACGCAAGATGGCGGCTCGAGCTGGCAGGAGATCAGCGCCGACATTCCCGACCGCAGCTTCGCCCGCGTGATCCGCGAAGATCCCGCACGCAAGGGATTGCTCTACGCCGGCACCGAGACCGCTGCCTACGTCTCGTTCGACGACGGCGACCACTGGAGCCTGCTGCAACAGAACATACCGACCACGTCGATCCGCGACTTGGTCGTTCACGGAGACGACTTGGTCGCCGCAACCTATGGCCGCGCATTCTGGATCCTCGACGACCTCACGCCCTTGCGCCAGATCAAGCCGGAGATCGCGCATGCAAGGACGTTCTTCTTCCAACCGCAGAAGGCAATGCGCTTGGCACTCGATCTCAATGGAGACACGCCGTTTCCGCCCGATCTGCCCGCCGGAGAGAACCCTCCGCACGGCGCGATCCTCGATTATTTCCTCAACTCCGCACCCTCCGGCGATATCACGCTTGCCATCTACGATGGCGCGGGCAAACTCGTCCGCCAGATCTCGAGCCAGGCGGAACCGGCTGCGACGGAGCCACCGCCCAATGTTCCCGACTATTGGCTCGGCCACCCGACGCCGCTGACGAAACACGCAGGCATGAACCGCTTCGTCTGGGACTTGCGCTATCCCGCCCCCCAGGTGATACGCCATGAATACCCCATCTCTGCCCTCTATGGGAATACGCAGCCAGAGCCGCAGGGAGTGCTGGTGGTCCCGGGAAGCTATGAAGCACGCCTGACGGTGGACGGCAAGACCTACCAGCAGCCGTTGGAGGTGGCGCTCGATCCCCGCGTGAATGTCGCGGCGGCGGACCTGCACCAGCAGTTCGAACTGGCGACGAACATCAATCAACTCGCCACGGTGAGCGACAGTGATTATGCCGCGGCCAACGATGTTCTAACGGCGGTGAAGCAGCGAGAGCAAGAAGTCGGGAGCCGGAATCCGACGGCCCCTGCGCTGGCCGCGCTGGCAGACTTCGAGAAAAAAGCGGTCAAGCTCGAAGGCCAGGTGACCGGCGGAGGCGGTGGTTTTGGCGGCAAGCCGAAGCCGACCTTCGTTCTCGTCAATCGCGAGCTGGGGTCGCTCTCCACCATGGTAGAGAGTGCGGATGCCGCCCCAACAGATGCGACGCAAACGGCGTACACCGATTATTGCAGTGATCTGGGCAAAGTGGTGGTGAGCTGGAATGCGCTCATGGCCGGCGATTTGACGACCTTGAATGATGCTCTTAGGACGGCAAAGCTGGCGGAGATCCCAGCGAAGCAGTTGCCTGCTCCCACGGGGTGCCAATGAGTGACTGGGGATAAGCGAGTGCTAACCTTGCGCATCTATGCTTGAACAGAAAATGCCGGATCAAAAAACGTTTGACCGCAAAGCGCCTGCGCATGCCTCCGGCTTCGACTTGAAGGCAGCTGCGCTCGCCGCGGTTCAGCAGTATGGTTCCGCTCCGGGTTTCCCGGCGGGGATCGCTCAACAGCTCGCTAGCCTCGCTTCCCCACCGCAGCCGTCGGCGGAATCTGCTCCCGACCTGCGCGATCTCTTGTGGTCGTCGATTGATAACGACACCTCCCGCGATCTCGACCAGATCGAGTTTGCGCAGCCGCTTCCCGATGGAAGCTGGAAGGTGATGATCGCGGTCGCCGACGTCGACGCCTGGGTCGCGAAAGACTCTCCCATCGACGGCCACGCGGCCAAAGAGACGACCACTGTTTTTACCGGTGTGCAGGTATTCCCGATGTTGCCGGAGCAGCTCTCCACCGGATTGACCTCGCTGCTCGAAGCGCAGGACAGGCTTGCTCTGGTAACCGAGTTCGTGGTCAGGACCGACGGTCACCTGGGCGATACCGATGTCTACCGCGCGCGGGTGCGAAACCACGCGCAGCTCACCTATTCCGCGGTCGGCGCTTGGCTCGAGCATCGTGGCGACGCGCCGGCGAAGGTCAGCGCATCCCCGGAATTGCAGACGCAATTACGTTTGCAGAACCAGATCGCACAAGCGATTTCAAGCCCACGCAGAATACGCACGTGGAGAGCTTCCATGGAAAACTGCGTGAAGAATGCTTGCGGGTAAGTTGGTTTCAAAACTTGTTTGGCGCCAGACGGAAGATCGCGTTCTGGCGCCAAGATTACAACCAACAACGGCCTCACCGCAGCTTGAACTATCGGACGCCAGCAGCATTTGTGCGGGAAGCTCGCTATGGAAAGACCTGGGCTCCGTCCACTTGGAAAACGCACAACAGCGTTTTCCCCTTTCCCACAGCGACGGCTGCTGCTGGTTAGGTTGTAAAGTCACCATGCGGAAAATGGGGTCAGGCGTGCGAGTGATTGGCGCTATATATTGGGTGAGGGCCAAGCGGATTAGGTTGCCTGCGCTCAACGCTGTAGTCTTCGCCGGCGAAAGCGTTGCGCCGAATGGCTTTGTCCTATTTGCTTGATGATTTTAGTTGATTCGGCGAGTGAAACAGCTTATTATTTCGCGAATCGGGTCGCCAAGTCCCCATTCCCCTCGTAATTGGCGGCTTATGCTATCGGGTTCCCGCTGCCAGGCAGCTCTCCAGTTGCGTTGAACTAAGCCGGCCTATCTGGAGCACCATTGCCTTAGTACAAATGTGAGGAGATCAGCGTGACTAACAGATGGAAGATATCCGCAGGCATTTTATCCGCGATGTTGGCGGTAGGGACGATGGCGCCGCCGGCTGCACTGGCCCAGAAGGCAGATGCGCAGACCGTGGAAGCGAACATCAAGCAGATGGAGATGGATTCGCGGAATGCCGACATGGCTGGGCAGACCGGGTCGTGGATGAAGGCGCACAACACCGACGATTACACGATGGGAACGAGTTGGGGCGCATGGGAGGATGACGCGGAGCTGCAGAAGGATGCCGCCGATATCGCGAACAACAAGACCACGAAGCGGGACATCAGCGATATTAAGGTAACCGTCTATGGCGACCATACGGCAATCGCGAGATACAAGGAAACCTACGATCTGATGATCAAGGGCGAGCATCGCGCGCGCACTATCCTAACGACGGACACGTGGGTGAACCAGAACGGCACGTGGAAGCTGGCGGCGTCGCATAGTTCGCAGGCGGACCAGAAGATCGGCGACTAATCGTAATGAATTGCTGCAGGGCCGCTTAGAGATCAGCGGCTTTTCTTTTGCGGGTGGGAGAGAGCAAGACCCGCCACGGGTGAACACGGAAGGACACGGATCAAGGGCGAGGGCAACCTCACGCTCAGGAGCTGCCAGTCATCCGTCGTCAAGTTCGGGGGTGGCATCGATAAGGGTGCGGGTGTATTCGTGGCGCGGTGGAGGTGATCTGTTCGGTGTCTCCGAGTTCGACGATCTCGCCCTGGCGCTTGACGGCGATGCGGATGGAGAGGTAGCGCACGATGGTCATGGAGTGGGGAGATGAAGAGGTAGGTGAGTTTGCGTTCGCGTTGCAGTTGGCGCAAGAGATTGACGACCTGCGCGCCGACGCTCACATCGAGCGCGGAGACGGGCTCGTCGAGGACGAGGAAGCGGGGGTTGAGGCGCTGCCGATCATCTTGTGGAGTGTCGGAGGGATAGAAGGCTGGGGGCTGGGGCTTGGAGGGAGTGCCTCCAAAAACAAGTATCAGGGAGTTACTTTCCCTGTTCCCTCGTTTTAATTCCCTGTTAATTTCGGTCCGGAAATACGCCCGAGTGGGCGCAAGACCCTCAATCGAGAGGAGTTGCGAGCGTGCTCATCGAGAACCCACCCCACAAAACGCATATATTCCCTGTATTTTTCCCTGTTAGCAGGGATAATGGTTCGCAAAGGACTGCATCCACCGCCAGACAGTCCTAACTTGCCCGCTCTCTCGTCCTTTCGGCACCAGTTTCCCTGCATTCCGTCGCAAACTGCGCGACTTTGTCCCTGCAGAGAATCGCTACACGCCCTAACGGGCGGCGGGGATTGGGCCCGCATTTCTCCGCCAATGCGATAGGAAGTCCGGGTATTCTAATTCCAGGGTCACGATCAGAGACGCGCCAATTGGACCTTCATAAGTAGGAGAGTTGTGTCTGTATCCGAACGGGTAGCGATAGCCGGTGCCACTGGTTACATAGGTGGCCGTGTTGCCCCTCGTTTGCTCGATCACCGCTACGCCATTCGGTGCCT
>JBDTLH010000342.1:0-5371 GCA_039934875.1 Acidobacteriaceae bacterium
AAGACCAGCGCAAGGATTTCGCCAAAGGGCTGGGCATCATTGAAGCCCGCGCCGCATCCCTCAACCGGTTTCTGCAGGCGTATCGTCAATTGGCGCAGATGCCAAGACCTGCGCTGGCGCGGGTCCAGTTGCGCCCGCTGCTGGAACGGATTGCCGCGCTCGAAGTTCGTCTCACGGTGAAAGTCGATCCTGGCCCGGACGCAACGTTGATGATCGATCTCGATCAATTCGAGCAGATGCTGATCAACATCGTGCGCAACGGCGCCGATGCCGCCCTGCAAAGCGACCACGTCCCCGCAGGGGCCGCACCAGAGGTTGAAATTCGTTGGGAGGCGCGCGACAACGCTGTTCTCATTGAGGTCATGGACAACGGTCCGGGATTGCTGAACCCGGAAAACGCCTTCGTTCCCTTCTACACCACCAAAGCCGGCGGCAGCGGAATCGGGCTGGTGCTCTCCCGCCAGATCATCGAGGCCCACGGCGGGTCGATCCAACTGGTAAACCGCGGCGGCGAGCGCGGCTGCGCGGCGCAAATTTCCATCCCCCTCGCCGAATCCAGCCAGCGCGCGAGTTGACCTTCAAGCACCCGCGCCGTCTATTTTGCACCGATGTCCACAATGCCCAAAATCGCCGCGAACGAACCGCAAGGCCAACTCCGCCTGGGTCAGTTCTACGGAGAAGTCTCGGACCGCGCCAGCTTTTCCGGTATCACTCTTTCTGACCTCGCGCACACCTGCGAACGTCACCTGCCCGCGCACTCGCATGAAGCTGCATTCTTCTCCATGATGGTGCACGGCGACTATTCCGAGCGCATCGGCTCCAGGAGTATTCCTTACCGCTCCTTCAGCACCGTCTTCCATCCACCGGAACTGGTCCACAAAGACCACATCGGGGCGGTCGGCGTTCGCTTCTTCATGATTGAAGTGCAGTCCGAGTGGCTCGCTCTCTTGCAACGCGAGTTCCAGCGCCTCGACCTCTCACCGGGCCTGTGCCACGGAGAAGCGATGTGGCTCGCCAACCGGCTCTATCTCGAATACGACAAGCAGGACCAACTCCATATCGAGAGCCTGACTTGCGAACTGCTTGCCGCCAACAGCAAGGCCCGCATCATCCGCGAGACCCGCAAGCCACCCTGGCTCGCCGAAGTAGTCGAATACCTGCGCGCGGAGTTGGGCCGTCCGCTCACTCTCGAAGAGATCGCAACCAAGATTGGTGTCCATCCGGTTTATCTCTCTCGCATATTCCGCCACTCCTTCCGCCAGACGCTGGGCGAGTACCTGAATTCGCTCCGCGCTGAATCCGCGCGCGAACACCTCGCCTTCTCCCGCGAACCGCTCTCCGGGATTGCCGCCCTGTGCGGGTTCGCCGACCAGAGCCACTTCACGCGCACTTTTCGCAAGATCACCGGAACCACTCCCGGAACCTTTCGTTCCCTTATTAACTCCCGCTTCAGCCGCTCGCGCCCAGCGCACGGATAATCGGAGCAGGTTTCAATGGTTCTATACCTCTTTACCCGCTCTCCTATACAAACATCCTGAGGTGCTTTTCATGACGGCTCGAACTCTCTTTTACTTTTCTGTGCTGACACTCAGCTCCATCGTAGGATTATCAAATTTTTCCTCCGCCCAGGCCGACGCGCAAACCGCCGCGCATCCGGAGATGATTGTCTCCACGCGATGGCTCGCCGCCCACCTCAATGATCCCGATCTCGTTATCCTGCAGATCGGCCAAAACAAGGCGCAGTATGACGAACATCACATCCCCGGTGCGCGCTATCTTGCCTTCGACGACTTTATGGTCGATCATGACGGCCTAAAATCCGAGCTGCCCGCCGTTGACAAGCTCAAAGACACCTTCGAGAAACTCGGCGTCGGCGATAATTCCCACGTCATTCTCTACACCCTCTACTGGTATCCCATGGCGGCGCGCGCCTATTACACCCTCGACTACCTCGGCCACGGAGACAAGGCCTCTCTGCTGGATGGAGGGTATCAACAATGGACCGCTGAGAAGCGCCCGATCTCAACTGCTCTGGTTACGCCCAATAAGGTGACGTTCACACCGCACGTGAATGAAAATGCCCGCGCGCTGATCGAAGAAGCAAAGGCCGCCTCGCAAGACACTTCGGGCAAAACCCTCCTGGTTGATTCCCGGCCGCCCAAGCGTTACCGCGATGGACACCTTCCGAACGCGATAAATATCTACTGGAAAGAGACCATCGCGGATGAAGACAATAGCCCGGTTTTGTTGCCCCCGGACCAACTCCGGGCGCTATTCAAATCGCGCGGGATCGCCGGTCCGGATAAAGCGAAGCTGATTCCATATTGTGAGATTGGTTGGCAAGCATCGCACGTGTATTTCGTCGCCAAATACCTGGGCTATAACGCCGCCATGTATGACGGATCGTTTAACGAATGGAATGGCGAGCGCCATCTGCCGGTGGTGAAGGGCAATAAACAAAAGTGATCTTCCGCTGGACGCTCATCCTGAGTACAATAATGGGGATGCTCTCGCCCGCACTGCCACAGCCAATAACCAGGAAAAAGATTTCCGAGGCGGGAATACAACAGCAGATGCTCGTCTCCACCGAATGGTTGATGCTACATCTGCATGATCCTGATCTGGTGCTGCTCTGGGTGACATCGAGCTCTGGGTCTCTGGCTAAATCGCGCATTCCAGGTTCGCGCGTCATTCGCCTCTCTGATATCTCCGTGACCCGCGAGGATATTCCCAATGAGCTCGCACCGGTCGAACAGTTGCGGCGGGTCTTTGCCGCCGCCGGCGTGACCGATCGCTCGCGCATCGTCATCTACGGCGAACGTTATGGCGTGCTCGCCGCCCGCGCTTACTTCACTCTCGACTATCTCGGACTCGCCGGAAACGCCGCGCTGCTCAATGGCGGCCTGGAAAAATGGAGGGCGGAACGCCGGCCCCAGACCAATCAACCAGCGATTACGGAACCACGAGGGGCTGCTCTTCCTCTCGATGAACCGGAATCGGAATCAGTGCGCGTCACTACCCCGGAGATGCAACAACTCCTTCACTCCGGAGCATTGCCGTCATCGGTTGCTCTCATCGACGCCCGCCCGGAAGACGAATACTCCGGAGCGCGGCTCTCCGGAGACGTCAGCAAAGCGGGGCACCTGCCCGGCGCAACCAGCCTCTATTGGATGGACCTGCTGCTGCGTCGCGAAAATCCCATCCTCCTCTCCGACGCTGAGTTGCAACAACGGTTCATCGCCGCGGGTGCTGCTCCCGGAAAAACCGTCATTACCTACTGCCGCAGCGGAATGCAATCATCCTTCGACTACTTCGTCGCTAAATACCTCGGCTATAAAGTACGCATGTACGACGCCTCATTCTTTGAATGGAGCTGGGACGATCTTCCCGTCGAGCGCAGCGCCAAATAATTACAGACGCTCAATGATGGTCGCGATTCCCTGCCCCACCCCAATGCACATGGTGCAAAGCGCATATCGCCCTTTTTGCGCTTGAAGCTGATACATCGCAGTCATCACCAGCCGCGCTCCACTTGCGCCCAACGGATGCCCCACTGCAATCGCTCCGCCATTAGGATTCACGTGCCCGGCATCGTCTGCCAGCCCCAGATCGCGCGTGACCGCCAGAGCCTGTGCCGCGAACGCCTCGTTCAATTCGATCACATCCATCTGCTCCAGCTTCAGCCCCGCCTTTGCCAGGACCTTGTGCGTAGCCGGTGCGGGAGCAAACCCCATGATCCGCGGCGCGACTCCGGCCATCGCGGTGGCGACCACGCGCGCGCGCGGCGTCAGCCCATACTTCTTCACCGCCGCCTCTGACGCCAGCAATAACGCGCCCGCCCCGTCGTTGATGCCGGACGCGTTACCCGCCGTTACCGTACCATCCGGCTTCACGATCGGCTTCAATCTCCGTAGCGCTTCCAGCGTGCTATCTGGACGCGGGTGCTCGTCGGCCGCAAATATTTTGGGATCTCCCTTCTTCTGCGCCAGCGAAACCGGCATGACCTCATTCTCAAAAAATCCCGCTGCGTGCGCCCGCGCCCAGCGCTGCTGCGTGCGCAACGCCAGCTCGTCCTGGTCGTCGCGGCTGATGTTGAAATCCGCCGCTACATTCTCCGCCGTCTCCGGCATCGAATCCACGCCGTACTTGCCCTTCAGCAGCGGATTTACGAAGCGCCATCCGATCGTGGTGTCGTAAACCTGTGCCCCGCGGCTGAACGCTGTCTCCGCCTTGCCCATCACAAAAGGTGCCCGCGTCATGCTTTCGACACCGCCGGCAATCATCAAATCCGCCTCACCGCTCTTGATCGCCCGCGCTGCGATCGCGACCGCATCCATGCTCGAACCGCACAGCCGGTTCACGGTCGTCCCCGGCACCTCCTGCGGAAGCCCCGCCAGCAGCAGGGCCATCCGCGCCACATTGCGATTGTCTTCGCCCGCTTGATTGGCGCAGCCCATGATCACATCGTCCACCGCGCCCCAATCGACCCTGCCGTTGCGTTCCATCAATGCCTTCAGCGGAAGGGCGGCCAGATCATCGGCGCGCACCGTAGCCAAGGCGCCGCCAAACCTGCCAAACGGGGTACGAATGGCGTCACATATATATGCGTCGTTCAAGCTCATCTCCAAACTTATCAGTCTAGCGCGAAATGCCTGGCTCCATTGTCCTGCTGCTATGCTGGCGACAGAAGTACGACGGAAACATGCTGGCGGAATTTGAGGTTGAAATCGGCGGCGCATCCCCCACCCTATCGGTACCCTGGGCGGATGAGCGCGGTCTTCTCGCCTACTTTGACCTGCGGCAAAATTCTGCATTGGTCGATGACATCCCCGAATCCCGCGACGTTGCGCTGCGTAACGCGCTGCTTCGGCTCAATGCACCCACGTCCCCGTTTCTCACCGCGAAGTGCGATCTCTGGACCACGCAAGAACTCTCTGACGAAGAAGTGATCTTCCGCGCCGGATGGAAGCACGCCAGCTACATCGATCTGCTGTGGCGCGATCCTCCCCAGCGCACCCACTTCGGACCGTGCGAAGCCGCCATGCGCGCCTGGATCGTGGAGCTGCGAAAATCGCCAATCGAATCCGCCAGCGCCGCCATTATCCTGCGCCGCTGCAACGTATGGAACCGCGCCGGATATTACTGGACCGTCTATCTCAGCGGCTTCGGCGACACCGGAATTTCCGCCCGCGATCTCTGGGCAGCCGCCCTCGAAGAACTCCTCGGCATACTGCTCCCGGCCTCATACGAAGCGGACCAGCTTCCCCCGCCGTAACTGGAAGCGCTCTCCACGCCAGAAAATCGTCTCCCCGAAGAAGCTCGCTATCCAGACTGCCATCGCAAGGCAATCGCGAAGCGGTACCAGCCACAT
>JBDTLH010000343.1:0-16064 GCA_039934875.1 Acidobacteriaceae bacterium
ACCGCATGATGCTCGATGACGGAGGTAACGATGTGGTCTCCCGGTTTGGCGATGCCAAATATCGCGAGATTGTCCGACTCGGTGCCGCCGCTGGTAAACACTATCTCGGCCGCGCGACCGCCCAACAACTTCGCAACTGATTCGCGAGCGTGCTCAACGGCAGCGCGGGCGTGCTGTCCGTTTTTATGGATAGACGATGCGTTGCCAAACTGCTCGCCATAGCAAGGGAGCATGGCATCGAGCACCGTCGGAAGCACCGGCGTGGTGGCGTTGCTGTCGAGATAGATACGGCGCATCATTTCAAATTCGATGATCGCAGGTTCTTGCATTGCTACCGGGACAAATTCCAAGGACGCATGAATGGAAGTCAGTCCCGCCTACGATTGCGCCCCCGGCAGCTTCATCCCCATCAGCTTGCGCTGCATGCCCATGTTCTTGCCCAGCATTTTCATCTGCTTGCGCATCATCAAATATTGTTTCAGAAGCTGGTTGACTTCTTGAATGCTGGTCCCTGACCCGCTGGCGATTCGCTTGCGCCGGCTGCCGTTAATCAATTCGTGGTTATGGCGCTCTTTATTCG
This sequence comes from Acidobacteriaceae bacterium, assembly GCA_039934875.1. Taxonomy (GTDB): domain Bacteria; phylum Acidobacteriota; class Terriglobia; order Terriglobales; family Acidobacteriaceae; genus JBDTLH01. The sequence continues at coordinate 581 of JBDTLH010000343.1, forward strand.
TCATCGAGTTGATGATGGCCTCTACTCGCGTAAGCTGCGATTCATCCACATGGTCCGCCATCTTCTGTATGCCCTGGAAGGGCCCCACGCTGGGCAGCATCTTGATGATGGATTGCAGGGATCCCATCTTTTTCACCTGCCTTAACTGGTCGCGAAAATCTTCCAGCGTGAATCCATCGCCTGCCAGCGCCCGCTTGGCGAACTCTTCCGACTTCTTCTTGTCGAGTGTCGATTCCGCGCGCTCGATCAGCGACATCATGTCGCCCATGCCCATGATGCGGCTGACGATGCGGTCGGGATGAAACGGTTCCAGCGCATCATATTTTTCACCCGTGCCGATGAATTTGATCGGCTGCCCAGTCACCTGTCGGATGGACAGTGCCGCGCCCCCGCGTGCATCGCCGTCCATTTTGGTGAGCACCACGCCGGTAATCGAAAGCTGTTTGTGGAACTCATCGGCGGACTTGACCGCGTCCTGCCCGGTCATAGCATCGGCAACGAAGAGTATCTCCTGCGGACCAAGCAGCTTCTTGAGCGACTGCATCTCGCCCATCAAGTCGCTGTCGATGTGCAGGCGTCCGGCGGTATCGACGATAAGGATGTCGCAACCGTTGATTTTGGCCTCGCGCACCGCTTCTTTAGCAAGCCGTTCGACCAGCGGTGTGCCCGGCTCCTGTCCATCGAGCTTGCCCTCATAGAGTTTCGCCCCAATCGAGTTCGCCACTACCTTCAACTGCTCGCGCGCGGCGGGGCGATACACGTCCACCGATACCAGCATAGGACGATGTCCGCCCTTCTTGTACCAGTTCGCCAGCTTGCCCGAAGTCGTGGTTTTGCCGGAGCCCTGCAATCCCGCCATCAGCACCACGGTGGGCGGATGGGGCGCGAATTTCGTCTTTGCCTGCTCCACGCCAAGAATCGAGATCAGTTCATCGCGCAAGATCTTGACCACCTGCTCGGTGGGCGAGAGCGCAGTCAGCACCTCTTGCCCTAGCGCCTTATAGCGCACGTGCTCAATCAGGTCCTTGACGACTTTGAAGTTAACGTCGGCCTCAAGCAGCGCCATGCGAATCTCGCGCAATGCTTCACCGATATTCTCTTCGGTGATGGTGCCCTGTCCGCGCAGGTTCTTGAAGGCGCGTTGCAGCTTGTCTTGTAAGTTTTCAAACATGGGTATCCATCTATTTTAGCGGCTGCGTTCAATTTGTGGGCCGACAAGGTAGAAGTGAGCTTTGCCTTAAATCCAGTATCCGCCAAGTCTCGTGGCCCCAGGAATCAGGGAAGAGGCGGGATGTTGTAGCCACTTAATCGCAATCCCGCGTCACTCCGAACCAGTCACTCCTTCCACTGCGCCTATGCCCGCTTCCTGCTGCTCGCCCCTTCGCCGCACCATCAGTACCGTGATCATGCCGCCGACTGCTCCTCCTAAAGCCAGAACCACGGGCCATTTGTAGTCGTGTGTACGGTCCACCAACACGCCCGCAAGGGGAGGACCAACCACGCAAGCCACGCCAAAACTGGTAAACAGGATGCCCAGCAGTTCACCAAGTCCTTCGATGCCAAAGACCGCTGCCGCCACCGCCGGAGACATGGCCGCGATCCCTCCATAGCCAACACCCATCACCAGCGAGAAGATCACCAGCGAGATGTAGGAATGGGCCACAAGCCAGACGACGTAGCCTGCCAACAAAACCAGAAAACTGATTTTATACATCGTGAGCAGGCCAAAGCGCGGAGCGAGAGCGTTCAGCCCCAATCGGCCAACTACGCTGGAAGCCCCAATATATCCGATGAGGGCCGCTCCCGCGATATGGCTCACGCCCACATCCGCCGCATACGCCGGCAGGAAGACAAACGTAATATAAGTGGCGAGCGCGGCGAACATCATGCTGATATACACCCATACGAATTCCGCCGTTCGCACCTTCTGCATGACGTTGGTCCTCTTTTTTCTCATGACATTGAGGACGGGTGGCTGTGACAGCAGGGCGGCGCAAATCAGAAGCAGCACTGCGCTGCTCCATCCAAAAATCTCGAAGGTGCTTCTCCAGCCGAAACGCTTGATCAATATTGCAGCCAGCGGCGCATACACCAGCGTTCCGCAACCGATGCCGCTGATGGCAATGCCCAGCGCGACGTCCCTGTGAATTTTGAACCATTCGCCCACGGCTGCGATCGAAGGCACATAGATGCAGGCTATCGCCGCGCCGACCCCGGCGCCGTAGGTCAGAAACAGCATCGCAAAGGAATGGGTCCGTGCTGTAAATATCAGTCCGGCGCCCATCAGCACAGCGCCAGCACCAACCACCACCCGCGGTCCCGCCCGATCGGCGATGTCCCCAGTGACGGGCGCTAAAAAAAAGGAAAGACCCGTCAGGCAGGAGAAGAGCAGGGACATCAAGGATTGGCTGGCCCCAAAGGTCTCTCTCATCGGTTTGAGAAAGACGCCAAAGGTGTAAGTGATGCCGAAGGCGACAAATGAGCCAATGAATGCGGCCACGACGATCAGCCACGCGCGAGGAGAATCGATTCCACTACTCGAATTCTCCGGCATAAACGGTCCCATTCCCCTGTTAACAAAGCGTACTGAAGTTACTGCAACGACTTTTCGGCGATCGCAATGGGAAGTTTCCAGTTGCGCACGGGGGTGTTTTCAAGTTTGAGCTTATGGGTGAAACGAATCAGGCGGTCAGTGTCAATTCCGGCACCATCCGTTGCGCGCTGGCGCAGATAATAAGGCGGAATCGATTGGTAGTACAAGGTCGCCCTTACGGAAGCAGCGCGCGACGTTCTCGCGTCCAGCGGGAGTTCGTAGCGTACGGTACTGCTTCCACTGCCATCCTGATAGTTCGGATCGCAAATATCTCTGTCTCGAAGATCCAGACAAGTGCCGACCGGCCCGGTCTCCTCCGCCGAAGGGCCCGACGAACTCCAGCCCTTCGGCTGCAAGCGGTTGTCTTTCACCTTGCGATCAAGACTGATGAAGCTGGTCGTCAAAAGCCCTTCAGGGTTTACCACCAGTTCTTCGTAGATCTGGACCTGGTTCTGGCGGCGGATCGGGTCTTTCAACCAGTGATGTCTTTGAATTTCCTGCTGACCAGGTGAAAAAAACTCCGTTTCAAGCTCGTTGCCGTCTCCATCCACGATCACCCCGTCACGATCAGTCCCGCCCGACTCCCAAAGGACCTTGCCTTCATCATCGAGAACCTGGAAGTCGATGAATGCCCTGCGGAATCCGACGCCGGAGGGAAAACTGTGTCCGACAAGATTGACTACCTGTACATCGGCAAGCAGTTTGTCATGCCGTCTCTGGAAGGTCGCAATATGCACCTCGGCCGTCTTCTGCGATGCGCTCTCCTGGCTGGTTGCGATTGCTGTGTCGACTCCCGGTGCGGTCGCATCCGGGCTGCGCAGCAGGGGGTCTGTTTCGTATAGCCCTAATTCTGTCCTGAACTGGCGGAACATCTCCAGAGCGAAGATGTTAATGCCCAAAAGCGTGTGACGGTGATATTCGTCCCGCTTAACCAGCGTGATGTTTTTATCTGACGAGCGGAACTCAACTTTGGGAAACGTGTTGTCTTCGATGTTCGCGATCTTGTAAGAGAGCTGGTTGCCCTTGTAGTCCCTCTGCATGTGGCAATTCTGGCAGCTTTGGTCGGTGAAGCTGCTGTTGAGCCACTCCAGATAGGTCGTCTGCTCGTAGAAGTCAGCGGGCTTGCCGTCTCTTGTTGCCCGCCGGCCATCGCTTCTGTAAACCGGCAAGACGATGGTGTGGCACGATCCGCACAGCTTCGACGATTCGATCTGGTTCTCCTCCGTAGCTTTAGGCTCTATCCCGAGAGCGTTCTTCATCGGTAGAGTCGCAACTGCCTCGTGGTAAGGACCGTACACCTCGTCCGCCGGACCCAGCTTGAACTTGGCCGTATAGGTCTCGGGTGTGCCCAATCCCGTTGCGGAGATGTGGTGACAGGCTGCGCACGAGACTCCGTCACGTGCCAGCGCGCCATACATCGACTTGGGATTCAATAGCTCTGCCCGGGTAAAGAACTTGCCCGTATCGCTCTTAAACTTGCGTTCGCCCATGACCCCATGGCAGGTCAGGCAAAGATCCTGCACGAAAGGCTTAGCATCGAGCGGATGGTCTTCCAGCCGGGGGTGCAACGTGTTTTCGGAACTCAATTGCGAGAAGAATATGGGATCGCGCCCGGCGAGACCCATCATCGAAAAGCGCCACTCCCCATTCGGCGAGAGGTTCACCATCTGTGATGCCAGCGCATTGGGCCATAGCATCCGGGGCAGGTCCGCCGTAGTGGGCGAAAGCGTTCCCGTCGCGTCATGGCAGCCGGCACACTGGTCTGAGGTGACGAAATGCACGGGCGCGGCAGACTTCGGCTTCTGCACGACATGGTCGAATGATTCCGGAATCATACAAATGCGGGGGCCGAAGACATCCTTCCGAAACAAGTCTCGCGCCAGCCGGTGATGGAGATTGTCATCGGGCGGAGACGGTGGCGGAGGCGGCTCGCCTATTCCCCCGCCCAGCACGTGGCTGGTGGTCGCGTAGGTGGAGTGGCTATTGGCTGCCGAGGCGTGGCAATTGAGGCAATACGGGGCAAATCCCACGCTGGGATAAACTGCTTCCGGACACTTCTTCGATAACCCGGAGTCGCCATCATGATCATTCGCTCCTTCGTCGATCGCTCGGGAGGCGCTTTCCGAGGAGATCTTCGCCGGAGAAGGAGAATTTAAGTCCGCCCAATACCAGCCATCGTAAGAGCCCCCTGCATCCTTCACCATGATGGTCCATTCGTCCAGCGGCTTTGATAGCTTCGGATACTGCTCCTTGACCAACATCGCACCATCAGGCGGCGCTCCTTCGCGCCGGCCTAGCGTCAGCCATCTCCACAGGGATGGCGAGTAATAGATCTTGACAAAAGGATGGACCCCATCGGAGGTACGAACGTGTGGATCGTGCATCCATCCCTGTTTTTGATAGCAGAACGCGTTCATGAACACTTCCAGCCTGTTCTCAAAATCAGGGGAAGTAGCCGGGGGAAGGGCGGCACAGGCGCCCCCAGAGGCAGCCCCTGGTCCACTCACCTGAGCAGATCCACCCGCTTGGGCCGGATGTGCGCCTTCCAGTAGCGAACCCATGGAGACAATCGACGCAAGCAAGGAAGCCAGAAGCATTATTTTGCGGCGCATGTTGAATCCCTTCTGATTCAAGAGAAAACCCGACCCGTTCAGTGCTGACAGACACATGAACAAAATCCACTACAACAGTCGCCGAAATACTACCACCAAATCGGCAGCTTTCTTCATCTTTCAGCATCATGTGGCGGTGCCGCTTGCACGCGAGGAAGCAGCTAGCCTGTTCGACGACTACAAGTGAGGATGTCGCATGATCCGATCAGGGTTAGTAGAGGATAGAGTCAATTCTCAATGGATAAACCTGCTGGCTCGCTCACACACTCACTCGCGGGATTCCTGGTTCTGAGTGAAATCCTTTCAGAAGGGCTGACTGCGAGCCAAACCCATTTGCTTGAAGCCGAACAAATTGAGAGGTCTCCACCAAAGGACTGATCTAACCGTTTGCTCTGGTAGCTATCACTTTAATTGCCTGAGGTAGGCAACCAGCGCGCGCAGCTCAACCCCGCTGAACTGGGTGATGTTGGGCATTGCGACTTCAGGCTTCATGGACTGAGCATGGGTTACCCAGGCTTCCAGGTTGGCCTGATCGTTCTTATATGTATTGGCGGCGATACCCTGGCGGCTGGCGATATGGGTGAGGTCGGGGGCCACCGTGCCTCCCGCAAGAGTGCCGCGAACCATGTGGCAATTGGAGCAGGGGGCGGAAAGGAAGACCTCTTGTCCGTGCGCCTCTTCGGCGGTGGTGGGTGGGGAGGCCGGCTTGAGCTGGTTTTGCCGCCACGCCTCATATTCATCAGGCTCCTGGGCGACCACGATGATGGCCATGTGGGCATGTTGCGCGCCACAGTATTGGGTGCATTGTCCGCGATAGGTTCCTGCATGATCGGCCTGGATGCGGAGGTGGTTGGTGTAACCGGGGACCAAGTCCATCTTGCCTTGAAGTTTGGGGACCCAGAAGGAGTGGATTACGTCGCCGGACTGAAGCTCCAGGTTGACCGGGCGTCCGACCGGGATGTGGATTTCGTTGGCGGTGGTGAACTGCTGATCGACCGGTCCTCCGACATATTTCACCTCCCACCACCATTGATGTCCGACAATGCGAATGTCGGGGGTGGAGGGGGATTCTGCGGCTTGGTCGTGCATAGGGAAGGCGGACATGCCGGTCAATCCGACGACGAAGACCACGGTGAGAATAATAAGAGGGATGCCGAACCCTCCGATGGCGATCCAGGCTTGCCCGCCGCCGATATCGACGGGTTCGTGGCTATCGAAGCTGCCGCGTTTGCGGGAGGCGGCCCAGGCCACCAGCACCCACATGATTACACTGACGACGAGAAAGAGAATGAGAGCAAACCAGGAGACGGAGGCCAGCTTGTCGGCGGCAGGGCCGGCGCTATAGAGAAAAGCCTGCTTGCGATCGCATCCGCTGAGCAGCAGGAGGGTGCAGACAGAGGGAAGAAGAACGCGAATTTTCATACGTGTCCTCATTTTGCTGTGGGTGGCGGCGGTGGATTGATTGTATTGTTAGCAACCTCTTCGGCAGCGGGGACGATGGGAGGATCGGGTTCCAACGGAGTGCGCAGGGTCTTTATATAGGAGACCAGCTTCCAAATCTGTTCATCGGGAATCTTGCTCCCCCAGGAGGGCATTCCCTTGGAGCGCCCGTGAGAGATGGAAGCGAAGATATGGTCGGGGGAGCCGCCGTAGATCCACACGGGGTCGCGCAGGCTAGGGCCCATGCCGCCGCCGCCGTGGCCGCCGTGGCAGCCGGAGCAGTTGTACCAGTTGAACAACCTGCGGCCCTCAACAACCGCGACTTCGTTTCCCTCGTAAGGGTTCTTTCTGACCAGGGGCGGCTCACCGCCGCCGGGGATCGGACCGACAGCGGTATAGGCGGCGGAAGAGGCGCCTGCGGGGGCGACCTCAAGAGGCTGCTGCTGACATCCTACGATGCCGAGCGTCAGCAGAGCGCTTAGAACGGCGAGATTAGTGACGGACAATCGCATATCAGCACCTCACTTGCAAGTCTGGGCGCCTGCCGCGGTGGTGAGTGGCACACCATAGCTGCGCAGCAGGGTATGAATTTCAGGACGGCGGCGGACGATAAAAGAATTGAGCTTGGCCAGCAATACGGGATCATTGTGACGAACACCCATAGAAATGGCAAAGACGAAGGGAAGGTCTGGATGAAGTTGACGGGTACAGACCGGGATCACAGTGAGCGGAACCGGCGATTGCTTGGCGAAGTATCCAGCCAGCGGCCCCCAGGCGATGGCAACGTCAATGTCGCCGCGGGAGACGGCGGTGAGAAGGTCGGCTGGAGGATCGGGCTTGGAATAATCGCCGAGTATGCTATAGCCGACGACGTTGCGAATGATCCCACGATTAGCAAGGACTTGCGCGGGCGGGAAATTCACCGTGTCGCCGCCGATGACGTGTACTCCGACCCGCATTGTTCTCAGTTCGGGATCATCCAGGGAATAGGCGTTGAGATGGCGGAGATGGCCATGGCGCTCGACAAAGACATAGGTGGATTGGTAGTAAGGCCGGGTCGGCTGGGCAAGTCCATAGGTGGATGGGACCCCCATTTCCACGTCGCAGTAACCGGCGTTGAGGGTGTTGCGGACGGCGCCGCGGCGTTGCGGCCACCACACGAAGACAAGTTTCATGCCGAGGTCACGGGCGGCAAGATGGGCGAGGTGGTTCTCGAAGCCCTGCTGTTGCTGATTCGAGAACGGCATATTGTTGGGATCGGCGCAGACCCGAAGGAGAGGCCGCTGCGCCAGCGCCAGTCCGCTTCCTAGGACGATCGCCAGCCCCGCCCCAAGTTTAGAAGCCAAAGACATAGAGCGCGCCTCCCGGGACGGTTGTTTTCTTGATTTGCGGGATGGCGTATGCGGCGCCAAGAGCAGCATAGGGATCATCATCCGAGATGGACGGGAAAGCAATGGAGCCGAGGGCGCCTCCGACGCCTGAATAGACGGCGACGTATTGCTTTCCGTCGGGACCGAGATAGGTCATGGGATTGGAGATGATGCCCGAACCAGTTTTGAATTGCCAAAGCATGTTCCCATTGCGGGCGTCCACGGCCCTGAACCAGCCGTCTAGGGTGCCATAGAAGACCACGTCGCCAGCGGTGGCGAGCACGCCGCTATAGAGGGCCAACTGTTTTTCTTTGATGCTCCATACCTTTTTCGCGCGGGCAATGTCCCAGGCGACGAACTCGCCCTGATCCTGGCCGCGGGGAGTGTAGTTAAGAACGATTGCGCCAATATAGGGGGTCCCCGCAATGTAATTGGCTTGCGTACCCTCAAAATCCATGCAGATGTTATGCGCGGGGATATAGAGTAAGCCGGTGCGCGGAGAAAAAGCATCCGGCTGATTATTCTTCGCTCCTATGTTGGAAGGACAGATGCCGGTGACTTTCTTACCCATATGAGTCTGCTTGCTATCGTCAATATTGGGAGAGCCGGTTTTCAGGTCGTAACCGTGAGACCAGGTGACCGGCTGGAAGGGCTCGGCGGAGAGGAGTTCGCCGGTTTCGCGGTCCAGGACCAGAACATAGCCGGTTTTTCCGGTGCTGATCAGGAGCTTGCGCATGCGGCCATTCCATTCCATGTCCACCAGAATATGTTCCATGATTTCGTCATAATCCCAACCCGCGTGAGGGACTACCTGGAACGCCCACTTCGCGTCTCCAGTGGTGGGATCACGGGCAAAGATGCTGATGGCCCATTTATTGTCGCCGGGACGCTGGTCCTCGTTCCAGGGACCGGTGTTGCCCGTTCCGTAGTAGATGAGGTTGAGCGCGGGATCGTATGATATCCAGCCCCAGACCGTGCCGCCGCCCAGCTTCCATTGATCCGGTCCCCAGGTGCTGATGCCGAGGTCTTTACCCTGGTCCTTTTTATAGAAGGGCTTAAAATCAGGGCCGATCCGGACATCGGCGTCGGAGCCGGTGCTCCAGGCGCGCCACAGAATTTTGCCCGTCTTCAGATCGAGCCCCTGCAGTCTTCCGCGCACCCCTAATTCGCCGCCACTGACACCCACCAGGACCACATCCTTGGCCACGAGCGGAGCCATGGTTTCGGTTTCGGCGATTTCCGGATTGCCAACTACGGTTTTCCAAACCTCCTGGCCGGTTTCCGCGTTTACTGCGACGGTGTGATCATCAAGGGTGTTATAGATGATCTTTCCATCGGCATAGACGGCGCCACGGTTCACGATGTCGCAGCAAGCGATGCCTACGGCGCGATTACTGGCGTGGGGATCGTACTTCCATTTCTGCGGGGACCCGGGCTTGGTTAGGTCGAGTGCGATGAGGTAATTGGGAAACGGAGTGACCACATACATGGTGTTGTTGACCACCAGCGGCTGTCCTTCGTGCCCGTGGGGAATGCCGGTGGACATCGTTGAGACCAGATGCAGGCCCTTAACATTCTGGGTATTGATCTGATCTAACTGGCTGAACCGTGTGTTGGCGTAATCACCCGCGGGCTGGGTCCATTCTCCTTTGGCAGTCGGACTGACAAGGTGGATTCCCGGCAGCGTTCCTGGAACGTCATAGTTGCTGCTGTTGGGGGCATTCGCGGCCCCGGATTGGACCGCGCAACCGGCGATCAAGAGAGCGCTCAGGCCGCCGCCCACGGTCACGGCGATTGCCACGAACCTCGAAATTGAAGACTCAGAGGCTAAAGACATAAAGCAGATCTCCGGGGGCGGACTTTTCTTTTAATTTCTTCATCGCGCCGGTCACGCCAAGCGCCGCGTATTCGTCGTCGGTGGAAATGGAGGGAAAGGCGACCGCCCCCATCCACCCGCCGACGCCGGAATAGACGGCGACGTATTGCTTGCCGTCGGGGCCCATATAGGTGATGGGGTCGCCAACGATGCCGGAGGCGGTCTTGAATTGCCACAGGATTTGTCCGCTGTGTGCGTCCACGGCGCGGAACCAGCCTTCCATGGTGCCGTAGAAGACGACGTCGCCGCCGGTTGAGAGGACGCCGCTATAAACGGGCAGGTCGGGGTCTTTGATGGACCAGACGGGCTTGGCCTTGGCGACATCCCAGGCGATCAGTTCACCTTGATAGCCGCCGGGACCGGGATACATGTTGACGCTGGCGCCCAGGTAGGGAGTTCCAGCGATGTAGTTGACCTGGATTCCCTCGTAATCCATACAGGTGTTGTGCGCCGGGATGTAGAGCATGCCGGTGCGGGGGGAAAAGGAAGATGGAACGAATTCTTTGCCACCAGTCGAGGAGGGACAGATGCCTTTGGCGACTCTCCCCAGATGAGTTTGTTTGGTTTCATCGATATTGGGCAGTCCGGTTTTGAGGTCGTAGCCTCTCGACCAGGTAACGGGGACGAAGTTTTCCGCCGAGAGCACCTCTCCGGTCTCCCGGTCGAGGACGAAGACGTAGCCTGTGCGCCCGGGGTGGATGAGAAGTTTGCGCGGCCGCCCGCCCCAATCCATGTCCACCAGAACGTTTTCCATGATCTCGTCATAGTCGAAGGCGTCGTGCGGTTCCACCTGATAGGCCCACTTGGCATATCCGGTGGTGGGATCACGGGCCCATATCGTGATGGACCATTTATTTTCGCCAGGGCGCAGGTCAGCGTTCCAGGTCCCCGGGTTGCCGGTGCCGTAGAAGATGAGATTGAGTTCAGGATCGTAGGATATCCAGCCCCAGATGGTGCCGCCGCCCACCTTCCATTGATCCGGGGTCCAGGTGCTTACGCCGAGATCTTTGCCCTGATCTTTTTTATAGAATGGTTTGAAATCGGGACCGATGCGCGCATCGGTGTCGGGCCCGCTGTTGTAGGCGCGCCAGAGTATCTTCCCTGTCTTCAAATCGAGCGCGGTCAACTTGCCACGGACGCCTAATTCACCACCGGAATCTCCGACGTAAACAATGTTCCTGACGACCAGCGGCGCTCCGGTGGTCGTCTCGCCCAGATTCATATCGCCGATTGTGGTTTTCCAAACCTCTTTGCCGGTCTGCGCGTCCACGGCAACTACGTTGTCATCCAGGGTCGCGTAAATGATTTTGCCATCCGCGTAGCTGCCTCCGCGATTGACGATGTCGCAGCAAGCGATGCCCACCGCCCTATTACTGGGATTTGGCTTATAGGTCCACTTGAGCGGCGTTCCCGGTTTAGTGAGATCGAGGGCCAGAAGGTTATTGGGGAAGGGCGTCATGACGTACATGGTGTTGTTGACCACCAGAGGCTGTCCCTCATGCCCGTGCGGGATCCCGGTGGACAGCATGGAGACTACATGCAGGTTCTTTACGTTTTCAGTGGTGATCTGATGGAGGGGGCTGAAGCGGGTGTTGGCGTAATCGCCCGCGGGCAATGTCCATTGTCCGTTGGGTAAAGCACTGACCATGTGGATTCCGGGCTGAGATCCAGGCGCGTCGTTATTTTCCGCTGCGGCCACTGTTTTGGTGGAGTGCCCGATGGTCAACCCCAGTGAGAAAAGAGCGGCGACCAAGAGTGCCGGGAGAAGTCTCCGTATGATTCGGTCCTGCTGCATTGCTGCTCCTTTTATCGCAACGTATAAAGATAGGCGGCGGCATCGCGCGCCTGTTGATCCGTGAGCCCTAAGGTTGGCATCGCAGTGGCTGGTTCGACCGATTGCGGTGAGCTGATCCACTTCACCAGGTTATCGGGCGTATTGGGTATCTCTCCGGCGACGAAGGTGCGGCGGCCCATCATGGTGAGCGGTGGTCCGACCAGGCCACGCGCACCGGGAACCCCGGGAATGGTGTGGCACGAGCCGCAACTATATTGCACAATGACCGCTTTACCGCGATGCGCGTCGCCCCCGGTTGCGGTGGAATAGGCTTCGAGCGCTCTGCCTCCAGTGCATCCTGGGAGCAGCAGCAATAGCGTGCCCACAGCCGCTAGCAATATCAGCCTGGAGACGCGGCAGGTCATCGCGCCCTCGTGCAAACATCGAGAATGAAGAGCGGTATCCCCAGCCAGACGATTCCAATACCCAGCGCCAGGCTGATGAACATGCCGCCCAGCGCCATGAATTCGTCGCGTCCGGTGCCTTCGGCGTGGGCGAGGCTGGCGTTATCGGTGATGCGCCGGAAGTTGCGGAAGGAGACGATGCCGGCTGCAATAGTGAGTCCCAGCAAAATCAGAGTGATGATCGCAAAGATGGCGATAGCGCTGCCTTTGGAGACCAAGCCCCAACTGTTTGGACCAGCCTCGCAAACCTTCCATGCCAGGAGCAAGTCGGCGATTCCCAGACCCAGCCACGTGCAGATGCCGGTGGCAAAGCCAAACCACAGCCGGGATTGATCGAGCGGCGTCAGATTGCGGACTTCGGTATTGGTAGCCATACGCGTTACTCAGTTCACAGTTTCATAGGTTCGGAGGTAGATAAAGGATGATAATGACGAATATCCACACCACGTCCACAAAATGCCAGTACAAGGAGGCATTGTGGAGCGGCCGGTAAGGGGTCTTGTCCACTGGACCGAAGGGCAAGAATAAAACGTAGCCAAGCATCAAGAGTCCTACAATTACGTGCGCCGCATGGAAGCTTAGGATGGTATTGAAGACGGAGCCATAGGAATCACTCATGAAGTTGGTGTGCGGCCAATGCTCGCGGAAGTCGAGGCCCTCCAAGACCAGGAACCCCAGGCCGAAGATTATGGTAATGACGACGCCGAGGCGAGCCATGCCATAGTTTCCCTTCTTTAGCTGCTTCTCTCCGAAGATATGCAGGATAAAACTGCTCGCGATCAGTATGGCAAGCATGGGCAATACGTAGTGCAGCTTGGGAGCGGTCTCTTCCATCCAGCGATGGGTGCGATTGCCAACATAGAAATAACTGAAGAAGAGATCAACGAAGAGGCAGCCCTCGGTCAGGATGAGCAGCCACATGCCGTACCTCCCGCGCTCCTCATCGATCTTAAGGTGCGCGATCGGTCGCGAGGTGGAGATGCCCACCGGAATGGTGCTCATGCCGCCTCCTTCTGTGGCTTGGGCCACACCCAGTAAAAGCTGAGCAATGCGCTGAGAATGATGGAGGCAAGGGCGACCAGCATCCAGTCCATGATGATTGCCCCGAAGAAGATGAACAAGGCAATCGAGAGCCATAGCGGCGCCAGACTGTCTTCCGGGATTCTGGTGATGGCCAGGGGATTGGCGTCAAGCCAGGTGGTCGCCAGCGTGAGCCGTCCCTGATCGAGGATGCGCTCGTTGTCGGGATCGTAATCCTGATCGTGGTCGTCCCACATTGGACTGCGGGAGACAACGGTAGGAATGTGCTCGACTTCATAGGGTGCGGGAGGGGAATCAGTTGCCCACTCCAGGGTCTCGCCTCGCCACGGGTCCTTACCCGCCAGCCTGCCGTAGCGAAGGCTGGCGAAGAAATTCCAGACGCTGATCAAAATGCCCAGCCCAAAGATGAAGGCGCCGATCGTGGAAGTCATGTTGAGTCCGCCCAATGCCAACCCCGGAGGATAGGTGTAAACCCGGCGTGGCATGCCCGCAATGCCCGAAAGGTGCATGGGAAAAAACGCCACGTTAAAGCCGATGAACATCACCCAGAAGCTCCATTTCCCCTTGATCTCGTCCATCATGCGGCCCGTGATCTTGGGTAGCCAATAATATAAACCGGCAAAAACCGGGAAGACATTCGCGCCGATGAGAACGTAATGAATATGGGCGGGCAGGAAATACGTCTCGTGCAACTGCCAATCCACGGGCACAACAGCGGTGGCGACGCCGCTCAAGCCGCCGATCACAAGGTTGACGATCGCGCCCAGCGCAAACAGCATTGACGTGGTCAGTATTGGCCGTCCTCTCCACATGGTGGCAATCCAGGCGAAAATCTGGACGGAGGTAAAGAGTGCGATGGTCATGCTGCCCGCGCTGAAGAAACTCATCGCCATATGCGACATACCGATGGAGAACATGTGGTGCAGCCATACGCCAAAGCCAGTGACCCCGGTGAGTACTGTGGAAAGCACGACATACGGATATCCCACGATGGGGCGGCGGCAAAAGACCGGTATGCACATGGAGAGAATGCCGGTGGCGGGAAGGAAGATGACATAGACCCAGGGATGGCCGAAGAACCAGAAGAGCTGCTGCCAGAGGATGGGGTCTCCGCCATAAGCTACCTGGTAGAAATGTGTGTGCCAGTGCCGGTCGAGTTCCAGGAAAACGCATGCGGCGGTGAGGGCTGGCATTGCTATCACACTGAGAAACGACATCGTCAACGTGCTGTAGAGATAGATCGGCATTTTGCTGATGGACATCCCGGGCGCGCGCATACGCAGAATGGTGACAATGAAATTAATCCCGCCTCCGGTGTTGGAGATGGTGAACAATATCAGCGCCATGGCGAACGCGTCCATGCCGTAGCCGGGCGAATATTTAAGCTCAGTGTAGGGCGCGTGCGCAAACCAGCCCGCGTGCGGCGCCTGCCCGGAGATGGCGCTCATATATAGCAATATGAACGACAGGACGAATGTCCAATAGGTAAAAGCATTGAGCCGGGGAAACGCCAGGTCGCGCGCCCCGATTAACAGCGGCACGAAATAAACCGAAAAGCCGGAGAGGATAGGCGCGGCATACCAGAAGATCATGGTGATACCGTGCATACTGAATAGTTGGTCGTACATCTCCGGGGTGACCAGGGCTTGGTTGGCGCGCGCCAGTTGCAGGCGCATGATTAGCGCCTCAATTCCACCGATGACCAGAAAAAGGAAGGCCGTCGCGAGATAGCGTTTGCCCAGCTTCTTGTGATCGACGGTTGCGAACCAGGCCCGGAGAGTGTGGGGAGACTCCCACATGTCCAACAGTTTTTGCTGTACAGCAGTACTCATTGGCAGTTCCTCTGTTCGGCAACCGCGCAAGGCGGCAAGCTGTGTACGCCGCAGGGCAATTCGGCGCTAATCAGGAGGAGTACTTTCATACTTAGTCTCAGGCCTTGAACCATCGCGCTCTGCCCGATAGAACGCAAGATGTATTTGGCTTCCAAGCGAGTTGCCAGATCATTAAAATAAAAATGAAAGCTTTTCCACACATGATCAACGCCCTTGGATTGGACTAAAACCTTTGCCGCTAAAGGGAGAGGGCTTCGGCATTGGGATAACCGCTACTCACGCCCGATTGAAAATAGCCAGCAGGGTGTCCACCAGTACGGCAGGGTTGTCATCCACAGCAACATCGACGAAGTTGTCGGAGTCCCATCGCGACTTGACTAAAATGACAGGGGTTTCGGAGCTGTGTGTATGTACCAGATTTGTGATGACACGCCTTTCGGCGGCCGGAAGGGAGTGGCACAAGATAACCAGGTCAAACCTGC
>JBDTLH010000344.1:0-9525 GCA_039934875.1 Acidobacteriaceae bacterium
AGATGGTCGCATCGCAGCGCAAGACGGCGATGGCGCGCACGATGATGAGTGGGTCCGCGTCGGAGATCCTCAATTCCCATGCCGGACACAGCTTCGACCTGCAGCAGTTCGATTACCACATCGGAAGATCGGGGTCGCAGCCTTTCTATAGAGTCAGCCGGGGTGAGAGGTCCCTGGAGATGCCAATTCGATGGGCATTTGGGTCGGGTGAGATCAGCCAGGTGTATTACTCTAAGCTAAATGAGTCCTGGATAGAGAGTTATTTCAGTTACTTCCCGGAAGTCCAGGGTTTCGCCGCTACTCCCGCGCAAAAAGCTGTTCCTGAGACGGTCGAAGAGGCGTTGGGGCGGAGTGTTCCGGCGGCCCAACTGCGAGGATGCTTCAGTTGCCACTCAACAGGAATGACGACGGGCAAATTGGAGCCGGAGCGCCTGATCCCCGGCGTGAGTTGCGAGGCGTGCCATGGGCCGGGAGCGGCGCACGTTGCCGCGATGAAATCCGGCGCTCGGGACGCGACTTTCATCTTCAATCCGAAGCGCCTCAAGCCGGTCGATCAGGTGGATTTCTGCGGCGCCTGCCACAAGACATGGGTGGATGTGAGCATGGAGGGGACTTCGGGGGTTGCGCAGGTGCGGTTTCCGGCGTATCGGTTGGAGAGCAGCAAGTGCTGGGGCGATGCGGGCGACGCGCGGCTCACCTGCGCGGGCTGCCACAATCCGCATCAGCCGCTGGTCAAGATAGCATCCAGCTATGACAAGAATTGCGTGAGCTGCCATATCATCCCAGGCGCGAAGCCGACGGCGCAACACTTTGCCGCGGCGTGTCCCCGGGCCACGAAGGATTGCGCCACCTGTCACATGCCCAAGTACGAGATCGAGGACACGCACTACAAATTTACCGACCACATGATCCGCATCGTGAAGCAGCAGAAATTTCCCGGGTAGGTGGTTGTGGACGGCGACGAGAGGTGCGAGGTCCTTTCCACCCCACCACGCGAATGGCGCTCGCTTCATTCAGCATGACAAAGCTGTTGCGCTCGGGATTACAAAGCTGCTGCGCGCAGGGTCGGCGGGGACGCCGACCCTCCTTGTCTAGTGGCGATAGATCGAGGTGCGGGGATGGTAGAGTTGCCAGTCAAACCAGTAATCTTTGATCGCGGGAACCGGCTCCAGGCAAGTGCCCTGGAGCGGCCCCGAGATGGCGCAGCCGGCGAAATTCCAGCGGCTCTGAGTTTCAGAGTCGAGGAGCGTCCAATCGGCAGAGGCTGTGTCGCGGAAGAATTCAGCGGCGCTGCCTTTCACTGAGCGCTGAAAGGCACGAATTGAAGTTTGATCGGGCCCGGCGAAAAACATGATGGGAACGCCGCCGACGGTGTCCATGAGAGGGGATTGCCGGAGCACCGCGCGCTGGGGAAAGGCGCGTGCGTCGTTGCCGATCGCGATGCCGAGAACGATTTCGCGCGGCGGCAGAGTGTTCGCTGCCACCGGCACGATGGACGGCAACTTACCGACCTTCTGCTCCCAATCCGCTTTCTCGTAATGGGCGACGAACTGCTTAACCGGAGCGAGCACCAGGCCACTGGGAGATTCCTCCTTCCAAAGCTTGAACGTCAGCTCATCACTGCGAACAGGCGCGAGCTGTGCGCCTTTGAGCGGACCATAAACGGCTTTACCGCTGATCTGCTGCCAATAGGTGCCGGTCTCCTCATCGCGCATCAGGAAGTTCTGGTTGTTGATGCCTGCCAGGTGAAAGGTCAAGGTCTTGCCGTTGAGTTCCCGTCTCCACACCAGACCGGTGTGACAGAGCGTTCAATAAGTGGCAACGATGGACTCCCCGCCGAGGCGATCGTTGATCACATGATGGTAGGCGATTTCGAGCACGGGATAAGCATGGGTCTCACCGTTCAGGGTGGCCGAGAGTAGAGCGTCGTTATCAGCGAGAGCAAGCGAAGCAGCCGGGACAAAGGCCGGATCACCCGCAGGATGAAACATCTTTTCAAAGACATTAGTGTGCGTAATGAGCGTGCAGGCTGCGATCACCAGGAGACAAGCCGAGGCGATGATGCGCTGGCGCCTCAGTCGAAATGACTTGGCGGCGATGCACGCGATCACGATCAGGCAGGCGAGGGTGATCCAGGGGCCGAAGCGGAATGCGGCGAGCGCGAGGGGCAGCAGGCGCGAGCTCTGCATTTTGAAGGGTTGGATAATCCATAGAGGAAAGATCGTGATGGCAATGGCAAACGCCGCGAGCAGCAGCGATACGCGCCGGGGGCGGAATGATGAAGAGGTTGCGACGGGGTTGAATGGCGTCATGCGAAGAACAGTGTAGCGCAGAAGAGTTGGAGCGGTATGTATTATGTCCGCAGTTGCTGTTGTACGTTGCGAGGTCTTTTAAGCATGTTCATAGCTTTCAGGTTGAGAGCGGTTATTGTGTTTTCAGTATTTGCCACGGTCACGGGAAATTTGTTTGTGACGCAGCTTCGGGCGGCAACTCCGGGAGTGGTGAACATAGATTCCGGCTGGCAATTTCGCGCGCTCACTCCGACCAAAGACCAGCCTGCTGCTGCCGTGTGGCATGCTGCTACGGTTCCTGGCGTGGTACAGACCGACCTGCTCAGTAACAAGCTGATCCCCGACCCATTTTTTCAGGACAATGAATACCGCCTGCAATGGATTGGTGATGCCGACTGGGAATACCGCACTACTTTTTTGGTGGACGCCGCCACCCTTGCCCGCCAACATCTTGATCTGGCATTTGACGGACTGGACACCTTCGCGGACGTGTACGTGAATGACAAGATCGTGCTGCACGCGGACAACATGTTTCGCAGTTGGCGCGTTCCGGTGAAAGGAACCCTGGTATCCGGATCCAACACGCTGCGCATCGTCTTTCACTCGCCGATCCAGTTCATGATGCCGAAGGTGAAGGCGCTGGCGTATGTTTTGCCGGCGATCTCCACCATCAATGGAGGCAATGAAGAGGGCATTCCCACCGCGCCCTATACCCGAAAGGCGCCTTACAACTATGGCTGGGACTGGGGCCCGCGATTTATGACCATTGGGATTTGGAAGCCGGTGCGGCTGGAGGCGTGGGACGCGCTGCGCATTGAGAACTTTCACATCCAGCAGCGCAAGATCGGCAAAGAGGTTGCGGAGCTCTCCGCGGAGTTGGACATCGATGCCAGCCAGCCGGGAGTTGTCAAAGTCGAAGTTACGAACGATCACGCAAGCGGCAAGAGTGCGAAGAACATTTCGCAGGAGGTGATGCTCGATGCCGGAATGAACCATGTTTCATTGCCGTTTCGCGTGAGTTCGCCTCAACTTTGGTATCCCGTGGGATATGGGCCGCAGGAGCGCTATAAATTTTCAGCGTCGCTGCGGGAGGGGAAGAATGAACTGGCGAGCGCTGAAGTGAAGACCGGGCTGCGCTCGGTGGAATTGCGCCGCGATCCCGACCAGTGGGGCAAGGGCTTCACTTTCGTGATCAACGGGATTCCGATCTTTGCCAAGGGCGCGAATGTAATTCCGTTTGACAGCTTTATGACCCGCGTGACCCCGGCGCAGCACAGAAAATTTCTGTTGGCGGCGCGCGATGCCCACATGAACATGCTGCGTGACTGGGGCGGCGGATACTACGAATCGGACGATTACTACGACACCGCCGACGAGCTGGGAATTCTGATCTGGCAAGAGTTCATGTTCGGTGGCGATATGGTCCCCGGGGACGAGGCGTTTCAGGAGAATGTTCGCGAAGAGGCGATCCAACAGGTGAAGCGGCTGCGCGACCATCCCAGCGTGGTGCTGTGGTGTGGCAACAATGAAGTGGAAGCGGGCTGGCAAGGCTGGGGCGACCGTCAGGCTTTTAAGCTCGCGGTGAATTCGTGGCAGCGCGAGCGGGTCTGGCAGGATTACGTCGTGCTGTTTCGCGATGTGTTGAAGAGCGTGGTGGAGAAGTTTGGAAACGCCGCCCCTTATTGGCCGAGTTCCCCAGGATCGAATTTCGATATTGTCGCTCCGGGGCAGGAGGACGGCGACATGCATTACTGGCAGGTGTGGCATGCGCTGTATCCCATCGACGACTACACCAAGCAGTTTCCGCGATTCATGTCAGAGTTCGGCTTTCAGTCTTTTCCTGAGATGAAGACCATAAGGACATTCGCTACCCCGGAGGATTTCGATATCCGCTCCGCAACCATGCAATCCCATCAAAAAAACAAGGGCGGCAATGAGCGGATACTCACGTATATGCTGCGTGAATATCACGAGCCAAAGGACTTCGCGTCGTTCATCTATCTAAGCCAGGTACAGCAGGCGGAGGCGATCAAAATTGGCGCAGAGCATTTGCGGCGGCAGCGTCCGCGAACCATGGGTGCGCTCTATTGGCAACTGAATGATTGCTGGCCCGTGGCCTCATGGTCGAGCATCGACTACTACGGAAACTGGAAGGCGCTCCAGTATTACACGCGGCATTTCTATGATGATCTGCTGGTTTCTCCGTGGGAGCACGACGGCAAGGTGGATATATATGTCGTCTCTGACAAGATGCAATCCACAGGCGGGACCCTGCGCGTCCGGCTCATGGATTTCTACGGCAAGACGCTCTCGCAGAACACTCAGGCTGTTCAGGCCCCGGCGCAATCCAGCGCGGTCTATCAAACGCTCGATGAGAAGCAGTTACTGACAGGAGCCGACGCGAAGAAGGTTTTTCTGGCTGTGGATTTGATGGTGGAGGGGGCGAGCGTCTCGCGCAATCTGGTCTTCTTCGACACCGTGCGTAACCTGGAACTGCCGGAAAAGCCGCGGATCTCAACAAGTTTATCGGCGGTGAACGGCGGATATCTGCTTACGCTGACCTCGCCTGCTCTCGCGCGGCACGTGTTCGTCTCCTTCGGGGATCTTGACGTGCAGCTATCCGACAACTACGTTGACGTGCTGCCGAATGAAACGGTAACTCTGAAATTGAAGTCAGCCAGCAACAGTGCGGAATTGCGCGGCGCGCTCAAACTCATGAGCTTGATGGAGGCATTCGAGACGCCCGCTCAAGCCAATCCCGTGGCTGGCAATTAAAGCTTTTCAAGTGCGCGCCTGGCGATGGCAGTGGATTCGCGAACCACCAGCTCCGGCTCGATCGCAATGGTCCTGACATAATCGCGATTGGCGCTTCCCAGCCGCTCCAGCAATGTCTGTGCCGCGATCTCGCCCATCTTGAAGAGCGGCTGGCGCACCGTGGTAAGGCTGGGAGTGTGAAATTCCGCGGCGTCAATATCGTCGAAACCGACTACTGAGATATCGTGTGGAACGCGAATGCCCTGGTCAGCGAGCGCGCGTATGGCCCCAATGGCGGAGATGTCGTTATAGGCAAACAGCGCGGTAAAGCAGGGCCTGGCCGCCAGGAAGCGCTGCATAACCGGATAGCTGACAGCGGGAGTCGAGACGTCGTCTTCCAGGCGCAGCGTCAACTCGGGATGGATTTCGATATTCATTTCCGCGCCTACGCGGCAGATGGTCTCCCATCTCTCCTCAGAATCGCTGCTGAATGGTTGGCCGCGCATGAATGCAATCCGGCGGTGTCCCAGAGATTTGAGGTGGCCGAGGGCAAGCTCAACCGCTTTGCGATGGTCGAGAACCACGTTGGTAACATTTTCTACATTCTGGTGTCCGGAGACGGCGACGCTGGGCAGCGGCAGCACGTCATTAAATGTCGTATCGATGAAGATGAGGCCTTCGACGGAGCGCTCCATCAGCAATTGCGGATAGCGAATAAGCCGCTCCGGCCGGTGGCGGTGGCTGACGACGAAGTAAAAATATCCGGCGGCGGAAAGGCACTCCTCAATACCCAGCAAAATCTTCGAGGGGTATCCGTCGCCGATCTGATTGACCAGAACCCCAACAGTGAACGTGCGCTGCTTGCGCAATGAGCGCGCGAGGAAGTTCGGCCGGTAGCCGAGTTCCCTCGCCGCCTCAAAAATCCTGTCTTTGGTATCTTGCGGGATGGAATCAGCCACCGGCGATTCATTGAGCACTACGGAGACGGTGGTTTGTGAGAGGCTTAGGTGCGCGGCAAGCGCCTTTAAGCCGACGACTTTGCGCGGTTCTATGCGCCTCGCCGGAGCCGCTGTTTTGTTTGCCTTTGGCGCTGTCGTTGGCGACGAGATTGGCTTGTTCGACTTTCCGGCCACGCGCCAGTGTCGCACTGTGGAGGGCAGAGCGCAATCGGAGTCGCGAAAGTTTACCAGTTTGTCACTAAGCGTAAATATCTGTTGACAAGGGGAACTCCGCTGTTGCCAAATATGCTCCGGAAGGTTCTACTAAATCGATTAAGCGGTATGGAAGGTCATAACGCCTGGTTAAGCGCTTTAAGGAAATCAATCAGCATCAAGCACGGCCTTCCGCACCGGTTGTGAACAGACCTCGAATTCCCGTTGGAGAATCTATGCACCGAATCAGCACTGCGCGACTCAGAAACTCCTTGCTTGCAGTCTTCCTGCTCGCCATGTTGGCCTTCCTTACGCCTGCCTTCTCGCAAAGCACGTCCACATCCGGATCGATAAAGGGCAACATCACTGATCCCCAGGGCGCAGCGGTGCCCGGCGCCACAGTTGTGACCACCAACACTGGCACCGGGTTTTCGCGGACCGTCACCAGCGGCGGCCAGGGCGAGTTTACGGTCGCCGATATTCCCATTGGCAGCTACGGGGTCACCATCACCAAGCCCGGGTTCAAGGAGTTCGATCTCAAGAATGTGATCGTCAACGTTTCCAACATCTCGAACGTGATCGCCAACCTTCAATTGGGCAATGTGAGTGAGCAGGTCACGGTCGAAGCCAGTGCCATCCAGGTGCAGACTTCCTCCGCTGCGGTTGGGGAGGTGGTTGATGGACGTCAAGTTGCCGAGTTGCCGCTCAATGGCAGCAACTTTGTGGAATTGACCCAGCTTCAACCCGGCGTCTCCCACGCCAACAATTTTTCTACCGCGAATAAAGGGCTGCTGGGCGGCGTGGATTTTTCCGTCAACGGCAATCCGGTCACCAACAATTTGTTCCTGATTGACGGGGCAACCAACAACGATGTGGGGTCGAACCGCACCATTCTGGTCTATCCGTCAGTGGATGCGATCGCCGAATTCAAAATGCTGCGCAACTCTTACGGTCCGGAATATGGACAGGCATCGGGCGCGGTCATCAGCATTGTGACCAAAGGCGGCACCAACCAGTTCCACGGCACGGTCACTTATTACGGGCGCAATGACGCTGTCGGCGCGGAAGACTACTTCGCCAAAGAGCACAATAACGCAGTCGTGGCGGCGGGCGGAAGGCTGCCGCACAATGGAAAAGATGAGCTGCGCCGCAATGACGTGATCTGGTCACTCGGCGGTCCCATCAAG
Source organism: Acidobacteriaceae bacterium (assembly GCA_039934875.1). GTDB lineage: Bacteria > Acidobacteriota > Terriglobia > Terriglobales > Acidobacteriaceae > JBDTLH01. Next base: position 7,384 of record JBDTLH010000344.1, read on the forward strand.
AAGGACAAGCTATTTTTCTTCGTCAGCCAGGAATTTAATCGGGAGATCCAAGGATACACCCGCTCCTCCTGCGTCCCCAGCGCCGCGGAACTGTCGGGCGATTTCAGCGGCGGCACGAGTTGCGGCGCGGCCCTCCCCACCGGCATCCCGGTTGCGGACCAGGCGCCGGGCAATCCTCTGAAGATCGCCAATCCTTCTCCCGCTGGTTTATTGATCGGCCAGTTGCTGCCCACTCCCAACACTCCGCCGAGCGTTGCCACCGGAGGCAACAATTGGTTTCTCTCGACTGGCTCTCCCCTGAATTTTCGCGAAGAGAACGCCCGCGTTGACTACAACGTGGCAGCCAACCAATTACTCACCTTCCGCTATACCCAGGACCACTGGGTAAATCCCGCCCCTAATACCGCACCCAACGGTTATCTCTGGGGTGATGATCCGTTCCCGGCGGTCGAAGGGAACTGGTCGCAGCCCTCTAAGAGCGCGATTGCTAAATTGACCTCGACCATCGGCAGTTCGATGGTGAACGAGGCGCAATTCTCGTACGCGGGAAACGCTATTGTTACCACTGCCGGGGGTAGCACTCCAGGCTTGGCGCAGAAGATCAACGGCGCCTTCCCGACGGTATTCCCCGGCTCCGTCAAGGGACTCAATGGCATTCCGACTATCTGGGGCGGTCTCGGCGCCTATGGCAATGGGGCGAACCTCTGGTCGATCGCTCCTTATGCCAACAACATGGACCTCTACACCGTGCGCGACGACATCTCCAAGATCAAAGGCTCGCACGCGATCAAGGCTGGCGTCTTCCTGAGCTTTAATGCCAAGAACGAAAATCAATACGGTGGTCAGGACCGCCCCGCCTTCAGCACCGCCGACGCCGCATGGGCGATTAGCAATCCCACAGGCAACCAGTTAGCGGATCTGCTGCTTCCCGGTCAGGCCTTCAGCATGGGCGAGCAGAACATCAACCCAGTGGACCAGGCGCGCTGGCGCGATTACGAATTTTACGTCGGCGATACCTGGAAGGCGAAGCCGAACCTCACGATTGAGTATGGCGCACGCTACTCCTTCTATCGTGAGCCGGTGGATGCCACCAATGCAGTCGGGATATTTTCTCCTGCCGCATTCGACCCGGCCGCCATCAATGTCCCCGGTCCGGGCGGCACCACTGGGCCCAATATCTGCAACGGCATTGTTGTGGTACCTGGTACTACCTTCTGTCAGCAGGCGGCGAACCTGACTGGTTTTGCTTACACCGCCGGCACTCCTTCCCCATATGGACGGGCGCTGGTTCCCAACGCCAACCACGACATTGCGCCCCGCCTCGGCATAAGCTGGGACCCGTTCAACACGGGAAAAACCGCGATCCGCGCCGGCGTGGGGCAGTTTTATCAACGCGAGCGGGTCAGCACACAGGTGGGAATTTCCAACTCGCCGCCGTTCGCGATCACCGTCAACTCCAACCGCACTCTCGATGCAGTGCCTCCGGCCAGCACCATCGTTTACGGCGGGGGCGGCTCAAATTCGAGAAACCCACGTTCCGTGACGCCAAATTCATGGCAGTGGAACCTCATGGTTGAGCAGGAGCTGGCCAAGAATACCGCCCTCGAAGTCGGATATATCGGCAACAAGGGCATCCATCTGACCTCGATCTATGACCAGAACGCGACCAACGACCGGGCGAATGGCGCCTTCAACGCGAACGGCGCATTGAACCCATTCCGCCCCTATCCCACCTTCGGCGCGATCTATACCGCGGACCGCAACGGCTGGTCGAATTACCACGCATTGCAAGTCCTCTTCCGCACTCGCTGGGAAGATCACGTCAACGTGCAGGTGGCCTACACCTGGTCGCACTCCATCTCCAACATTGATCTGGCGGCCAGCAACGGCCTCGGCGCCAACGCCTCCAACATCACCGACCCTTTGAATCCAAATCTGGACAAAGGCAACTCCACCATCAACCGTCCGCAGATGCTGGTGACCAACGCCACTTTCTATCTGCCCAAGTTGAATGGCGCCAATGGCCTTGAAAGAAATGTCCTGGGAGGATGGGAATTGGCTACCATCGCCTCCTTTGAGGATGGAAACTCCATCACCGCTTATGCGGTCACCAATGGTCAGTTCTCCAATCTGTTCGGCACC
>JBDTLH010000345.1:0-6678 GCA_039934875.1 Acidobacteriaceae bacterium
GCCGGGGCCGTAGTTGCGAATCCAGGAATAAGCGAGGAACTGTCCGTTGGGCGACCATGACGGAGAGACGGCGTATCCACCTTCGCTTACTTGATGAGGGTTGGTGCCGTCAGAATCCATGATGTAGATCTGGGGGAGACCGCTGCGCCCCGAGACCCACGCGATTTGTGAACTGGTCTTTGGATTAAAAGTAGGCGAGACGTCCGGACCTTTGAAGGCGGTGAGGCGCTTGGGGTTGAACCCGGTGGAGGACATGATAAAGATCTCGGGATCGCCGCGCATCGAGGAAGAGAAGGCGATCTGGGTGCCGTCTGGCGACCATGCCGGCGAGGAGTTGGTGCCGGCGAAGCGCGGCATGGTGAGCAGGCGGTGGAGGTCAAGCGAATAGACGGCGATCTCCGCGCCATTATTTCCTAAGTGGGTGAACGCGATTTTGGTCCCGTCGGGCGAGATACGGGGAGAGAGAGCGATCGAACCCAGATGGGTAAGCTGGCGCTGGTTGGATCCGTCGTAATCCATGATCCAGACTTCTTTGTTGCCGGTGCGCGCGCTGATAAAAGCGATCTTCGATTCAAAGATGCCGGGAATGCCGCCGCCGAGGCGAAAGACGATCTCGTCGGCGAACTTGTGCGCGATCAGGCGGGCGTTATCCTGGGTAGCGCTTTCGCGGTATTGCTTGCCCAGCACTTGCGGGTTCTGCGCGTTGTGGGTGTCGAACAGATATCCTTGAACGTTCAATTGATCGCCTTGCACGCCCATATTGCCAAAGGCAAGCATGGCGGCGTTCACCGGCGCGTTCGACCAGGCAGCGAGTTGCACATCAGAGGGGGACCCCGGCTGCGCCGTGGGATTGAAGGATTTGGATACGACGTCGAAGATACCCGCGTTATTGAGATCGTTGAAGAGCGTCTCGTCAAATGTCTGCTTGTAGGCGGAGGCTTGTCCGGCATCTTTGAAATCAGCGACGGCGATGCGGACGCGCTCGACGCCGAGTCCGGTGCCGGTCTTGACCCAGTCCTGGGCGGAGGCGAGTGATAGAGCAATAAGCAGCAGGATGGTTAAGCGAATCAACTTCATAATCTCCGTGGAGGAACATTGTCAAATTGTAGATTTGTCAAATTTCGATAATTCGACAATTTTACAATTCGACAATTTGCTTCATTTCTTATAGTCAAAGTAGAACTGAACTTGAATGTAGCTGCCGCGATAATCGTTGGGCAGGGGACCAAAGGTGTCAATGCGGCGCATGGCGTTGACCGCGGAGTAGTCGAGCGAGGCCACTCCGCTGGGCTGTTCGACCCGCACATTGGAGGGATTGCCATTGCGGTCCACCTCGAAGGAGATATACACGCGGCGGCCGGGGGCAGTGTGCGGGTCCACTTCATACTTCATCCAGTTATCGCTGACCTTGCGCCGGACATTGTCCACATACCAGGAGTATTTGCTGCCGAAGTCGCCGCCGGCGACGAGAATGGCGCCTTGTCCGGCGCTGGTATTGACGATCGCCATATTGGCTTTGACCGCGCCGCCCTCTCCGTAGGGGACGACATTCGCGGGCTGGGGCTTGGTGGGCTGAACGGCGCTCGGCTTGGCCGGCGACTCGGCATGGGCGGTGGTTTTAGGGGGTGGCTTTTCGGCAACTTTCGGCGCAGGCTTTGGCTTGACGGTCTGGTCGGGGATGTCGATGGTCCTGGGTTCCGGAAGCGGCGGCGTTGTGGGAATGGGAGCGGGCGCTGGCTGAGCAACACCCTTGTTTTCGGTGGCAACGATGTTCTCCGTTGGTTGCTTGGGAGCAGGCAGGGGAATGGTCGGCGCGGAAGAGACCAGAGTGGCGTTGATGGTCCCCTCAGTAGATTGTGTGCCGCCCCAGTTATCGCCGTTGTGGCCCAGGCGATAGATGCTGATTCCGATGATGCCGGCGGTGAGGACAGCGTGCAGCGCCAGCGAGAGGGCAACGTCCCGCTTCCATTCCGGGCGCTCATCGTAGATGGTGGTCATCTTTGTCGCTATCGCGAGGATGTGCGTCCTCCCCCGGAGTGGATGGGCTGGGTCACGATGCTGACGTTGGTGATGCCGGCCTGCTTGACGGAATCCATGATGGCGGCGAAGGCGCCGAAGGGCACATCTTCATCGGCGCGCAGGTAAATCACTTTTTGCGCCTCGGGAGTGTGCGCCAGTTTGGCCTGGAGGGTGGGCGCAATCTGATTGATGTTGATGGCGGCATTATTGAGGAATACGCGTTGCTGTTTGTCAATCGAGAGCACCAACCTTTGTTGGGTGATCTCCTTGACGGTGCGGGTCTTGGGGACAGCGACTTCGATGCCCGACTGAATGACCGGCGCGGTGAGCATGAAGATGATGAGCAGCACCAACACCACGTCCACCAGGGGAGTGATGTTGATCTCCGAGAGTGCGGTCTGGGTGCGTCCGTTGGATGCGGTGAATGCCATTTCGCTCCTAATCCCGATAGTCGCGCGAGCGGGCGGCGACGGGTTCGGGTACAGGCGAACGCTCGACGGCGTTCAAAAATTCGAGAGAGAAATCATCCATGCGCGCGCCGAACTCGCGCAGGCTTTGCGTGAAGTGGTTATAGGCGATGACTGCGGGAATAGCGGCGACCAGGCCGGCGGCGGTAGTGATGAGCGCCTCGGAGATGCCGGGGGCGACGGCGCGCAAGGTGGCTGCACCTTCGGTGCCGAGTCCGGCGAAAGCATCAATGATGCCCCAGACGGTGCCGAAGAGTCCGATGAATGGGCTGGTCGCGCCGACGGTCGCGAGCCAGGGCAGGCGGTGCTCGAAGCGGGTCAACTCCTCGGACGAAGCGATTTGCATGGCGCGCTGGATGGCGATGATATTGGTGGGCGCGCCGTAACCGTTGGTTTGCAGGCGGTATTCTTCGTATCCCGCCTCGAAGACGGAGACCAGTGGGCTGGGCTTGAACTGCTCGGCGACGGCGGCGACATCCTGCAGGCGGTGGGCCTTGCGGAAGGCGCGCAGGAAGCGTCCCGACTGGGCGCGGGCGCGTTTCAGCATGCCGTATTTGCGCAAGATGATGGACCAGGAGAAGACGCTGAGAGCGAGCAGGATGAGCAGGACGATTTTGGCGACAATGCCGCTCTGAGCGACGAGATTGGCGATCTCTCCGCCAACGAAGAGACCCATGAAGGATGAGATGGGCATGTATTACAACGGTAACAAAGGACGGCGACAGAGGCAAAGAATGAAAAGTATTAGGTGTGCAAAAGAGGTTGGACTATTCTAACGGGTGAAGCGCAACCGGGAGCAGAATCTAGAATTCAGAGCGGCGGTGCGGGAGATCGAACGTATTCTCGGGGGCAAGTTGAAGAAACGGGAGCGGCGAAGATTACACCTGGAGATAACCGGGCAAGGCTTCAGCTATGACGAGATCATTCAAGTGGGAGTGGCCCTTTTTTATTGAATTTTGAGACTCATATGTTAGAGAAAGCAGCAGGCGTACAAAAGGTAATGGCCGGAGTGCTGGGGCAGCCGTTGTGGTCGGTCCGCTTAGGAGTGGGCAGCTTCATCACCTTCGATTTCGGCGCCAAGGTAGAAGACCATGGGCGCGCGGTGGGAGCTTACCATCTTTGGATTTACATGTGCGATTGGCAGATGATTTCAAAAGACCGCGTGATCGCCCATTCTGAATTGTCGCGCAAGGTGCTGGAGATCGCAGTCCGCAGGTTTGAAGGCAGAGCTTTAAGCAAAATTAATATTTCACAGAATCCAGCCGCCGCAGTCTTTGCGTTTGAGGGCGACCTGAAGCTCGTTTGCCAAGCCTATGAGGACGCCGAGGCGGACGAGGAATTATGGATGCTTTTCGCACCTGAGGGAAGAATTGTCTCCCTCGCGCCCCAAGGTATACTCCTCGAAAAAGAAAGCCGTTCCGCGGCTAGACGAGCCGTCAATTTCTGAGACGATGCCATGCTGACCCAACTGCGCGTCGAAAACTACGCGGTGATCGACCAGCTCACTGTCGAGTTCGGAGCGGGGCTGAACCTGCTTACGGGCGAGACGGGGGCGGGGAAGTCGATCCTGATCGATGCGCTATCGCTGTTGCTGGGCGAGAAGGCATCGAGCGAGATGGTGCGCCATGGCTCGTTAAAGGCGGTGGTGAGCGCGGTATTTGTTTTACAGGGCGCGGCGAAGAGTGTTGCGGCCGTGCTGGAATCGAACGGAATTGATGCCGATGATCCCGAGCAGTTGATTATTCGGCGCGAGGTGTTGGCGAGCGGCAAGGGACGGGTCTTCATCAACAATCAGGCCGCGACAGTTTCAGCCTTAAGGCAGATAGCGCCGGAGATCGCGTTCATCCATAGCCAGAATGAGACGCTCGCGCATTTCGATGGAGAGGAGCGGCGCAAGCTGCTCGATGGTTTTGCGAGTATAGACACTGCGCGTTGCGCGGAGCTGTTTGCCAAGTGGAGAGCGTTGCGGGAGCGCATCCGCGAATTAGAGCAGGGCGAGCAAGAGCGGCTGCGCATGGTGGATGTTTGGATGTTTCAGCGCAATGAGATCGAAGCGGCAAAGCTGGAGCCGGGTGAGGATGAGCGGCTGGAGACGGAACGGCGCATTCTGCAAAATGCGGAGAAACTCTATGCGGCGGCGATGGCTGCGTATGAGGTGCTCTATGAAGAAGACGGTTCGGCGGCGGCTTCGGTGGCAGTGGCGCTGAAGCATTTGGAGGAGCTGGCGCGATACGATGCGAGCTTTACCGGAGGTGCGCAATCGTTGGCGGCGGCGCGCGCGGCGATTGAGGATGTTTCGCTGACGGCGCGCCATTATGCGGAGGCGATTGACGCCAGTCCGGAGCGGCTGCTGGCGGTGGAAGACCGCTTGGCGGCCATCCACCTGTTGAAGCGGAAGTATGGGAAGGACGTGTTGGAAATAATGGCTTATGGGGAAGAATTAAGCCGCAAGTTGAATGAAATTGAAAATCGTGAAGAGGCGCTGGCAGAGCTGCAGCAGGAGCTTGCCGCGGTCGCAGCGGAGTATTTGAAAGAGGCGCAGCGGCTATCGAAGCAGCGGGCGGATGGGGCGCGAAAGCTGGCTGCAACCGTCGAGCGGCAAGTCAATGATCTGGCGATGAAGGCGCGGTTTGAGATTCGGGTGGAGGCGGATGAGAGCGATGCCGCCTGGCGTTCGCATGGCATCGATGAAGTCGGGTACTTGATCGCGACTAATCCGGGTGAGCCGCTCATGCCGCTCGAAGAGATTGCCTCCGGCGGCGAGTTGTCGCGTGTGATGCTGGCGTTGAAGGCGAGCGTATTTGAAGTGGGCGCCTCCAAGCGGAAGACGAACGGGGCTTTGGCTTCGACTTCGCCGTTGCGAACGCTGGTCTTCGATGAGATAGATACCGGTATTGGAGGACGGGCGGCGGAAGCGGTGGGGCAGAAGCTGAAACAATTGGCGCATACGCATCAGGTATTGTGCGTTACGCATCTTCCGCAGATTGCGTCATTCGCCGATCAGCATTTTGTGATTGAAAAGAACGAGGCGGCGGGGCGCACGCGCACCGGAGTGCGTCCGATCAAGGGGCGGGAGCGCACGGAGGAGATTGCGCGTATGTTGTCGGGTGCAAAGCTGACCGAAGCATCGATCAAGAATGCGGAACAAATGTTGAAGGCGAATGCGTGAGGGAGCGAGGTCTGGGTCAGCTCTCGTTGACCGGAGCTTGTTCTTTGCGCCGCTCACGGGATCCGCGGCGCGATTTGGAGGCCAGACCACGCTGGCTGATGGCGAAGATCAACCGGTTATTCCCCAGGAGATAGTAGCGCCGGTTACAGTGATGACAGCGGACGGTCTTCATCCCAGAAAACCAAATCATGAAGCGCTCGAATGAATCGGGACGTGATTTTCTCGAAACCGCAGCCTCGCATACGCGGCAGTTTGCGGTTATGGAGGGGTCGTCGCTATAGGGCCAGGGGGACATGGTCGATTTACTATGCCGGAACGAAGCACAAATGACAAGAAGATTGCGCAACTCCGCCGGTGATTTTGTGGGGGAGGGAATTCGGATGAGAAACCTTAATCATTGTGGACCAAGGTGATGCGCAATTGCCTGTGCCGCGGCACGCGGATCGGCGGCAGCGGTGATGGGACGGCCGATGACCAGGTAGTCGGCTCCGCGGGCGATTGCCTCGCGAGGAGTTGCAGTGCGGGATTGGTCGTCGGCGGGGGAACCAGGCGGACGAATTCCGGGGACGACGATTTTCATCTCCGGGGCGATGGCGGCGCGGACCAATGTTATTTCTTTAGGAGAGCAGACGATACCGCCGCATCCCGCGTTATGCGCCAGCTTCGCCAACGAGACGACCTGTTCAGCCGGCGAGAGAGCCAGGTTGATAGAGCGCAGGGAAGCGGCATCCATGCTGGTGAGCACGGTAACGGCGAGTATCCTAGTCTGGTCAGAGCGCGGCGCAGCCGAATCCTGCGCGGCTTTGACGGCGGCTTCCATCATGGCCGATCCGCCGCTGGCGTGGATGGTAAGCAGATCGACGCCAAGCTTTGCCGCCGACCGGACTGCTCCCGCGACTGTGTTGGGGATGTCGTGAAACTTCAAATCGAGAAAGACGCGCTTGCCTTGAGACTTGATCTGCCGAACGGCGTCGGGGCCTGCCACGGTAAAGAGTTGCAAGCCGATTTTATAGAAGGAGATGA
>JBDTLH010000346.1:0-9883 GCA_039934875.1 Acidobacteriaceae bacterium
TCCAGGACCTTAAATCGCTTAGGCGCGGCTAGGGCTTTTGCCTCGGTCCCGCCGCCAACTGAACTCGTGGCCTGCCGCCGAAGGTACAATAAAAGGTTCGTCTGGACACAAGATTCACGGCTGCTAACGACGATAGGAGATTCCATGGCCCCCACCCAAACCGCGCCCGCTTCGGCACTCGGCAATCTCACCCAAAAGCAGTTGCTGGAGATGTATCGCGTCATGTTCACCTCCCGCCGCCTCGATGACCGGGAGATCATGCTCAAGCGGCAGCAGAAGATATTCTTCCAGATCTCGGGCGCGGGACACGAAGCTCTGCTGACCGCCGCCGGCTTCGCCCTCAAGTCGGGATATGACTGGTTTTATCCCTATTACCGTGATCGTGCGCTCTGCCTGGCGGTGGGCATGACCCCTTACGAACAGCTCCTGGAAGCAGTGGGCGCAGCCGACGATCCCAACTCCGGCGGTCGCCAGATGCCTTCGCATTGGGGACACAAGAAGCTCAACATCGTCTCCCAATCGTCTCCCACCGGCACTCAGTTTCTGCAAGCGGTGGGCTGCGCCGAAGCCGGACGCTATTTCACCCAGCATCCCGACGCGGCAAAGAAGAGCAGCGACCCTTACGAATATCGCGCCTGGAAGGACGTCAGCTTCCATGGCGATGAAGTCACCTACGTTTCCACAGGAGACGGGACCACCAGCCAGGGTGAATTTTGGGAGAGCCTCAACTCCGCCTGCAATCTCAAATTGCCTGTGCTCTATTTGTGCGAAGACAATCACTACGCCATCTCCGTGCCGGTCGAGGTTAATACGCCGGGGGGGAACATCTCGCGGCTGCTCAAGGATTTCCCTAACCTGCTGGTGATCGAGTGCGACGGCACCGATCTGGTCGAGAGCTACGCGGCGCTGCAGCGGGCTGTGGAGTACTGCCGTGCCGGCAACGGTCCCGCCTTCGTTCACGGGCACGTAATCCGTCCCTACTCGCACTCGCTGTCGGATGATGAGAAGGCCTATCGCCCTGAGTCCGAGCGTAATGAGGATGCGCTGCGGGATCCCAACCTCCGGACCCGCAAGCTGATCCTCGATGAAGGAATTCTCGACGAAGCCGGTATTGCAAAACTGGAGCAAGAATGTGAGGACGCAATCCAGGCAGCGACCGATCGCGCGCTCGTAGCCGCGCTACCAACGGTGGATTCCATCCTCCGCCATGTCTATTCCGAGAACCTGGACGCAACCAGCCAGGCATTCGACAATGCACCGCAGTTCGAGGGCGCGGACAAGACAATGGCCGATCTGATCAACGCCTGCCTGCGCGATGAGATGCGCCACGATCCGCGCATCGTAATGTTCGGAGAGGATGTGGCCGACTGCTCCCGAGAAGAGTACCTGAGGGACAAATCGGTGAAGGGCAAAGGAGGCGTCTTTAAGCTTACCGCCGGATTGCAGTTGGAGTTCGGCTCGGAGCGGGTCTTTAATTCGCCGCTGGCCGAGGCGAACATCGTGGGCCGCGCTATTGGCATGGCAACCCGCGGCCTCAAGCCGGTCGCCGAGGTGCAGTTCTTCGACTACATCTGGACGGCGATGATGCAGTTGCGCAATGAACTCTCGGTAATGCGCTGGAGGTCGAATGGCAACTTCTCCTCTCCGGCGGTAATTCGCGTCGCCATCGGCGGATATCTGACCGGCGGCGCAATCTATCACTCGCAATGCGGAGAGAGCATCTTCACCCACACTCCCGGCCTGCGGGTGGTCTTTCCCTCGAGCGCTCTCGATGCAAACGGCCTCTTGCGCACCGCTATCCGCTGCGACGATCCGGTGCTCTTCCTGGAGCACAAGCGCCTCTATCGCGAGCCCTTCGGACGCGCTCCCTATCCCGGCCCCGAGTACTCCATTCCCTTCGGCAAGGCGCGCACCTGGAAAGAGGGAAGCGACCTCACCGTCATCAGCTACGGCGCGATTATTCCCCGTGCGTTGCAGGCTGCGCAACGAATCGAGCGCGAGCAGGGCGTCTCCGTCGAGCTGATCGACCTGCGCACCCTCGCTCCCTATGATTGGGAGGCCATTGCCACTTCCGTCAAGAAGACAAACCGGGTGATCGTCGCCCATGAAGACGTGCTCAGCTTCGGCTTCGGCGCGGAGATCGCCGCCCGCATCGCCGACGAACTATTCGACGAGCTGGACGCTCCGGTGAAGCGCGTCGCCGCCATGGACACCTTCGTCGCGTATCAGCCGCTGCTCGAAGATGCAATCCTTCCTCAGTCCGAGGACCTGTTTAACGCCATGGAATCGCTGGCAAAGTGGTGAGGGAGCGCCGGCGTCGCCGCTAGTCCGGCTGCTGTTCGAGGTCGAGCAATTCCATATCCCACTTCTTCAGCACGCGGAAGATGACTCCCGTCGAATATCCCGCGCGCAGTAGTCTGCGAACCACGCGGGCGCTTTGCTTATCATCCTGCGGCTTGGGGATGCGCTTGCGGGCGATATACTGGCGCGCCAGTTCTTCTTCATCGAGTTCGCCGTATGAAGTGTCGAGAGTCTTGGTGATGATCTCCGGGTGCACGCCTTTGACCATCAGGTCCTGTTGCACCCGGCGCTTGCCGAAGCGCTGGTTCTCCTGCCGTGCGCGGGCGAACATCGCCGCATACTGCGTATCATTCAGGTATTTCTGGTCTTTCAAACGCGCCACTACCGCTTCGATCCAGTCCGCGCCTGAAGCCTCAGGCACGCGCAGACGCATCAGCCGCTTCAACTCGGCGACAGTGCGCATCCTTCGCCCCAGCGAGCGCACGGCGTAATCGTAGAGCGCTTCTTCGCTTTCCACCAGGCGTGGTTTCTTGGAGCGCATAAACTGTTGTCTCCACTGTGAACCAACGGCGAAGAAGTGGCAAGGAGCAGACGCCGGACGCCAGGAGTCAGAATTTAGAAGCTCGCGGTTGCCTGCTGACATCCGATAATTGATATGCAGATTACTCCTGTTACCGCCGGCCGCTCGCCTCGTGTGCTCATTGTCGGCGCGGGATTCGCCGGCATCAACGCCGCACTCTCGTTGCGGGGCGCGCATGCGCAGGTCACGATGGTGGACCGCAAGAACCATCACACCTTTCAGCCGCTGCTCTATCAAGTGGCGCTGGCGGTGCTCTCTCCGGCGGAGATCGCGTCGCCGGTGCGCACTATTTTGCGCGGGCAGAAGCATACCGAGGTGCTGATGGGCGAGGTCGTCGGCTTCGACCTCAAAGCGCGTAACGCTCTGCTCAAGAACGGTAGCCGCCTGGAATACGACTACCTCATCGTCGCCGCCGGGTCAACGCACAGCTACTTCGGCCACGAAGAGTGGGCAGTGGACGCGCCGGGACTGAAGACGCTCGAAGACGCCATCGAAATCCGCCGCCGGGTGCTGCTCGCCTTTGAGTTGGCGGAGAAGCAGGTGCTCGAAAACGCCCCGCATCCCACGCCGCTGAATTTTGTGGTGATCGGCGCTGGACCGACCGGCGTGGAACTCGCGGGCGCGATTAGCGACATCGCGCGCCACTACATGACGCGGGACTTTCACCACATCGATCCCAGGCAGGCGCGCATCATGCTGCTCGAAGGCGGGCCACGGGTGCTCGCGGCCTATCCGGAGGACCTGTCGGCTTCGGCGGAGAGGCAGTTGCGCGATCTCGGCGTGGAGGTGCGCAATAACACGCGTGTGACCGGAATCGAACCGGGCGTGGTGCTGGTAGGCGAAGAGCGGATTGCGGCGGCGGTGATCGTGTGGGCGGCGGGGGTGGCCGCTTCTCCGCTGGGCAAGATGCTGGGCGCCCCCACGGACAAGACGGGCAGAGTCATGGTGGATGCGGAACTAAATATTCCGGGGCATCCCGAGGTGTTTGTGCTGGGAGACCTCGCCGCGCGCGAGCAGGACGGCCATGGCCTTCCGGGACTCGCTCCGGTGGCAATCCAAATGGGCAAGTGGGTCGCTAAGACCATCACGCGGGACATCAATGGTGAGCCGCGCAAGCCCTTCCACTACTTTGATAAAGGGACCATGGCGACCATCGGGCGCAACAAAGCAATTGCGCAGATCGGAAAGATCCATCTCTCCGGCGTGATCGCGTGGCTGGCATGGCTGTTTATACACATCATGTATCTGGTGGGCTTTCGCAATCGCCTCTTGGTGCTCACCGAATGGGCGTGGACGTACTTCGCGGTGCAGCAAGGTTCACGCCTGATCACTGGAGACACGAACCTGATTGGATGGGGAAACGCAGATTAGGGGGGGAAGTTTACAGTTAGAAGTTTACAGTTATCAGTTATCAGTTCACGGTCCTGTTCCTGCCCAAGAAGACCGTTGCGCGGCTGTGAACTGTAAACTGATAACTCTAAACCGTGAAGTCCTCTTACTTCGGCGCTGTCGTTGCGGGTGCCGTTGGAGCCTTCTTCTTCCTGACCGCGCGCTTCTTCCTGGGTGCCGCCTCGGTGTCATCGACGATGATCTTTTTGGGAGGGGCGGCGACCTCAGCGGCGTGTTGCCCGGCGGCGGCGGTGCGCAAGGCGCTCAGGTCCGCCGATTGCCGGGTCGCGGCCTGTTCGATGGCATCACCGAGATCGTGGCGCGCCTGATCGAAGCGCTGCACGTCCAGCGCAAGCTGCTCGTATTCGGATTTTTGCCCGAACGCACCAGCGGTTTCGGCCACATTCGAGAGCACGTCATACACCGCGCCTACCGTGCGATAGAGATGAAAGAGCGCGACTACATCGCCAGGACTGTTGCGTGCCTTTCCCGTAAGCTCGGGCAGCGCGGCGGAGAGGCTGCGCTCCAGCGATGCGGAATTATGCTGCGCCTCCTGCTTGACGCTGCCGTCGGCCTTCCACTTTTCAATCCGCAGGCGCGCGAGATCGAGGTTGGTGGATTCGGCCGCCTGATCGATCAGGTTGGCAACCGCGGCGCCATCGCTGCCCGTCGCCGGCAACGGTGCGGCGGCGGGCTGCTGAGCGAACGCCGCTAACGAAAAAATGATTACAGCGAAAGCGATGGGAACTTGTGGCATAGGTGTTTCCGATGCTGGAGATACGTTCCATGTTAACCCCGCTGTTTGACTTAGAGTAGGACGTAAGCGAAAATGGATTATCCCTCCTCAATGAGTGTGGGCCTGTGGCGCAGTTGGGAGCGCGCTTCCATGGCATGGAAGAGGTCGTCGGTTCGAACCCGACCAGGTCCACCAAAACTGCCAAGCGGTAAGGTTGCACCAGCCAGCAACGCACAGGCAAGTGGGTAAGGTATTTGCGTTCGCTGCCGGCATCCAGGGTCTTGACCGCGGCTGCAGACGCGAGATAAATCGCCTCTTCCACGCTGTTGGCCGCTTTTACGCTGGGTTGCGATACGGCGCGACATCACAGAGAGATCGTCAGCAACTGGAGGAGATCATTGCGTCGCGCGGCGGCATAGCCAACCTCCAATTTTCGCGTTGATCTCGGCGCATGCGCGGCCAGCCAGGACTCCTGATCGTGCAGCAGCGAGACAGCGTACTCCTCAAATTCGTCCAAAGATGCGCTGCGGCCCGCGATCAATATCCTGTCTGACCAGCGCCTCAAGTTCGGGACTCAGTTGAATTTGCATGTCCTTAGACTATTCAACTTTTGTCATTTGTCATTTTAGGTTAATGTACTCGGTTAACGCAAAATGCCGTCGATGGCGCGTTTAAGGCGAGGAGGAAGGGTTTGGATCTTCGAAATAAGTTCAACTTAAGAGCAAAAGTAGTCATCCGCAAGGGTTTGACTTTGTCTGTGCTGCTGGTGGTGGCATTGTGCGCGTCGCCATTGCTGCACGCGCAGCGCACTCCGCCCGACCCGGAACTCATTGCCAAGCGAAACTCAGTCGAGCAGGAACTCGAATCAGTCGCTGTCATCGAGCGCAAGGTGATGATTCCCATGCGCGACGGCAAGCGCATGGCTGCTGACATCTACCACCCCAAGGACACATCGAAGAAATATCCCATCATACTGGTGCGCAATCCCTACAACTTCAATTACTGGGACGTTGGTCTGGGCGCGCCCCACGATCTCTCAACCCAGTTGGATGCGGTTAAGCGCGGATATGCCTACGCGGAGGTGCAGGAGCGCGGCCACTTTTTCTCCGAAGGCAATTACGACATTCTTGGGGCGCCGCGCAGCGATGGCTACGATGAGATCACATGGCTCTCGCGGCAACCCTGGTCCAACGGCAAGGTAGGCACCATCGGATGCTCTTCGACCGCGGAATGGCAGATGGGAGTGGCGGCGATGGGAAATCCCGCGGACGCGGCGATGATTCCCGAATCGTTCGGCGCGGGGGTGGGCCGGGTGGGCCCTTATTACGAGCAGGGCAACTGGTATCGCGGCGGTGCGGTGCAGATGCTCTTCATCGCATGGCTTTATGGCGAGCAGAACCAGGTACGGCCCATGTTTCCCCCGGAGACTTCGCAAGCAGACCTGATTGAAGCATCGCGGATGTTCGATCTCGCGCCGCAGATGCCGCCTGTGGATTGGTCGGAAGCGCTGCGTCACCTTCCGGAAGAGGACATTATCAGGGCGGTAAATGGGCCGCGGGGCATCTTCGCCGACAAGATGCCGGTGCCCACGGGCGGAGCGATGATCGAACGCACGCCCAACGATCCGGCATGGTATAAGGGCGGGCTGTGGCACGACAACATGCCCATTAACGTTCCCGGCCTGTGGTTTATGACGTGGTACGACGTCTCGATTGGGCCGAACCTGGCGGCGTATAACTACGTGCGCCGGACGGCGAGGCCGGAGATCGGGAATGAGCAGTATGCGGTGATCGCTCCGGTGCTGCATTGCCAGTACAAACGGGCGACCGACAACATGGCAGTGGGCGAGCGCAATATGGGCGATCCGCGGCTCGATTACGACGCGCTCACCTACGGGTGGTTCGACCACTTCCTCAAGGGGGAGGACAACGGCATCCTGCAGAAGACGCCCAAGGTGCAGTACTACACCATGGGCCTGAATAAGTGGCAAAGCGCAAACACCTGGCCGCCCGAAGGCGCGCATCCGGTCACGTTTTATCTGGAGAGTGGGGGGAAGGCGAACACGCTGAATGGCGATGGCGCGCTGATTTCTTCGGTACCCAACAAGCCTGATCTGCCGGACAGCTTCACCTATGATCCGATGAATCCACTGCCGTCTTACGGGGGGAATGTCTGCTGCACCGGCAACGCAGTCAAGGGCGGCGCTTTCGACCAGCGCAAGATGGAGGAGCGGCCCGACATTCTGGTCTATACCTCGGAGCCGCTCCAGGAAGGCACAGAGGTGAGCGGGCCGATTGACGTCACGCTCTATGTTTCCTCCGATGCAAAGGACACCGACATCACGGCGAAGCTGATTGATGTCGCGCCCGACGGTCCGGCCTACAACCTTGATGAGAACATCCAGCGGCTGCGTTATCGCGAAGGCTATGACAAGCCGCCCGTCTGGATGGAGGGGGGCAAGGTCTATAAAGTGACGATGCAGCCGATGAACACCAGCAATTATTCCCCCGCCGGGCATCGCATCCGCATCGAGGTGTCGAGCAGCAATTTCCCTCGCTTCGATCGCAACCTGAATACCGGCGGAAATAATTACGACGAAGTAAAAGGCGTCGTGGCTCACAATTCCATCCACCACTCGCGGCAATATCCATCGCAGATCACGTTATCGGTGGTGAAGCGGTAGAGAGCTTTAAGATTCACGATGCCAAAGTGACCCGCAGAGAAGACTGCCTCTACCTGAATGTGTGGACGCAGGCGTACCAGCCAGGCCGAAAATCAGCCCGCCACTCCCGCGAACGCCCAGCCACAGAGCTACGGTGATCTCGGATTCTACGGAGATCAAAGCGAAAGAAAATGCCGCAGTGACTGGCAGCTACGGATTACCTACGGTGATCCCACATGCAATTTAAGACTTATTCAGCTTCCCCTCTATCTCTTGCCAAAGCGTTTGCGCAGGGAGAAGCCAGCCGATAATAGTCCGGAGCCCAACAGCGCGAACGTACTCGGCTCAGGGACCGGAGGAGGAGGAGCGTTGTTGAAGGTGAGTACCGAGTCCACCAGAACGTCCGAGTGATTGGCATCGGAACCTGGCTTGATCTCCGCGCCGACCCAGATATAGCGGTATCGGTAAAAGTCGGGTACCGAGAAGAGGCCACTCTCTCCGTGTTGGCCTCCCACGCCAGTGTCTAAGAGGGTTGCCGACCAAGGGTCAGAGTAGGTGCTGCCCCAGACGGTGTAAAGCTCGTTGGGTGCCTGTGCACTCTGGATCCCAAGTTGAAAATCGCGCAGACTGGTATTGGCTTCCAGATGGGAGAGATCCATTACCAGAAAGCCGAATTGGTAATGACTGCCGGGATAGTCCCAGATCTCATGTTCGTTCTTGTTGGGATCTGAGTTCATGCCTAAGCCGGTTTCGCCGGGTTCGTTGGGCTTGTATTTGCCATATAAATTCGTGGCATTGTGATGGCGGCCAATGTCCCATGTGCCTGCGAGGAAGTCGGGCATGATGTTGGTCCGGTAGCCCGATATTGTCAGTTCACGTCCCGGAGCGCCATAGACGTGGCTATGGCCGAGTTTCCCGGTGGGATGGGACAGATTGTAGTCCACGATGGTGACCGTGCTGGCCAGAGCGGTGATGGAGATAGTCATGGTCAAGGCGGCGAGGGTTCCAAGCAGAACGTTTCTGGCGGTCATAGAAGCGGTGTCCTTTTTAGCGAATGTCAGTAACGGGGTGATCGGGGGCCGAAGTAGCGAATTTTCACCAGGGATGAAGCAATCCTGTAACCAAATTCTTAAATATCTTGTTTCTTTAGAATCATGAGCTTGATGATGGGTGGGCGATACCCATCGGGGTATGTTGTGCAACGAACTGCACACCGTTGTCAGAAGATAGGAAAATGTTTACAACATTAGTAATAACGAGGGGACTTCTAATGGCTCATGGAAAATCTCCCTTTCTATCGATCTATCTCGACATCGGCACCGGCTTTGACTTGGCGGGAGATGGTGCAGGCACCTCCCGCCCCCCAAAGCTAAACCTCAGGAACGATTGCGGTTGTGATGGAAGCGGCGGACAAAGCCCGCGCCCGACATCAAGCCAGTGCCAAGTAAGAGCAACGACGACGGCTCTGGGATCGGCGGCGGGACGTTAGGTGTGGAGGTGAGGCTGTTGTCGATTCCCGTAAGGCTGGCGGATCCAAGTCCAAAGCCTTCTCCGGTGAGAGAGAGCACGTCGAGCACGCCAAGTTCGGTTACAGGTTCGAAGCCGAACAAGAGGGTGGCGTCGAGATTGGCGTTAGTGATGTTGGTGAGGAGATTGAGATTCACACCGATTCCGGATTCGCATACCGGCAAGGAGATGTCGGTGAACGATCCGTTAAGGCAGAATGCCTTTGCGGCTACTAGTAATCCCAGTCCGCTAACCGCAGGATCCGTAAGGTGCAGGCTGCCTTCGGTGAAAGGGTCGTTGATATTGGTCATACCGGTGTAGAAGATAGCCAGTGCCAAGGTGCCCGGAAGCGTTGCGCCCGCGCCGAAGTTCGCGTTGAAGTTGAAGCCGGAGCTATTGCCGTTGGAGGTGGGAACGACGGTGATGTCGTTGAGCGAGGCGGGAGTGGCATCTCCTACCCCGACCAACAGCGCGTCGAAGCCGCTATAGGTTTTGTCACCGATATTGCAGCTAAAGCCGCCGCTGGCATAGGTGGCAAGGGAAGCTGTGCCGCACGTGCCCGCAAATACGGAGCCCGTGAGGAACAGAAGGGAAGACAACAGTAGCGTGTATTTCACAAATACCTCCTTGGAATGGGAGAAATTCAGTCGAGAGGTCTTTGGGGCCTGGGGATCGAGTTCTCGGAAGTGCGTAGTGCAATTGTGTCGCC
>JBDTLH010000347.1:0-3568 GCA_039934875.1 Acidobacteriaceae bacterium
GCGCCATGTGCTCGCGATTGACCTGGCAGGAGCCCATGAGTCCCGTGAAGAGGCGCAGCGCGCGATGCGCATCCTCGAACATGGAGAAGACCAGCGGTTGCAGATCATCTTCGCTGTCCACGATGTCCCCAAAGGGCGTATTGTGGGCGCAGGTGAGCACCGACTGCGCTTGCGCGAACGCCTTGCTGGCGAGAATACGGGTGTGCTCGAGCGACACCGGATTGCGCTTCTGCGGCATGATGCTGCTGGTTTGCACGTAAGCGTCGGAGAGCCGCAGGAAATTGAATTCGACCGTACACCAGAGCAGCAGGTCTTGCACCAGCTTGCCCAGGTTCACCATGCAGACCGCGATCGCGCTGGCGGCTTCGGTAATGTAATCGATGGCGGCGATTGCGCCGTAGGAATTCAATTGCAGACCCTCAAAGCCCAGCAACGCGGCGGTGTAATTGCGGTCGATAGGAAATCCGGTGGTGGTGATGGCGCATGCGCCCAGTGGATTGCGGTTCACCGTGGCCCAGGCGGCGGTGAGGCGTTCGAAGTCCCGCCCCAGGAACTCAATCGCAGCCATCATATAATGTGCGAGCGTGGAAGGTTGCGCCGGCTGAGTGTGGGTGTAAAAGGGCATGATGCTGTTCACGTTCGCCTGGGCGAGAGAGATGAGCACCGCTCGGGCATCGAGTATCGCATTGGCGATCTTCAATATTTCATCGCGCACGCACATGCGATAAAGCGTGAGATCAATGTCATTGCGGCTGCGGGCGGTGTGCATGCGGCCCGCTATATCCACGCCCAACTGTTCCGCCAATTGCGCTTCGATGAAAAAGAAGAGATCTTCGGTGGAGCCGTCGTAGGCCGCCGCAGAGATTTCTTGCAGCTGCAAATGATTGAGCGCGTTGACGCATGCCCTTGCATCGGGGCGGGAGATGATCTGCTGCCGCTCCAGCATGATTACGTGGGCGTAGTGGATCTCGATCAGCGCAGAGAGGAAGTAGCGCTTGGCATCCTCGAAGTTGGGGGTGAGCACGGTTTCCGCATAGATCGGCGCTGGGAAAACGTCGCCTATGGGGTTGCGTCCTGTATTGTCCGGCAACGAATTCCCTCCCCTTTTCTCCTCGGTGCCTGAAGACACATCGCTCGCGTGGGCGCGGGCACTCCACATTTAGAAGCGCACCGCCAAGCCGAACTGCACGATGCGGCCTTCGAGCACGGTGCTCAGAGGTGTAAAGGTCGGCGCGGTTGTGATGTTGCCAAACGAATCCACCTTCGCGACCGTGTTGAGGCTGGTCACGTTGGGATGGTTGAATAAATTGTTCGCCTCCATGATGAACTGCGGCTTGACCCGCTCCCAGAGCGTGGCAAAGGTACGGGTATAGCGCAGATCGATCTGGTAAATGTTGGGGCCGCGAACGGTGTTCCTTCCCACAAAAAGCGGACGGGTCACTCCGCTGGTCTTCGCGTCTCCGTTGAGGATGGTGTTGGCGGTGATGTTCTGCTGGTCTCCCGAGGAGATGTTGGTCAGGAAAGCGAACATGTTGTCGTTCACGATGTGCCGCAAGACCGTGTTGCCGTTTTCAATAGTGGGAGTAAAGATGGTGCTCATGGTCAGCGCGTGCGGACGGTTCACATAGCTGTTGCCGCGGTCCCGCTTCAGATCGGTGGTGTCTTCGATGCCCAGCCCATTTTGCTCAAAGCCGTTCGCCTCCGGCGCGTCGGTAATGGTATGCGAGTAGGTATAGGAGGCGCTCATCTGAATCCCGCGCGAGAGGCGATGGGTGTAGTTCAGCGTGCCCGCGTCAAAGCTCGAGTTCGCGCCGGTGTCCTGATCGGTAATGTTGTTGAACTGCGGATAGAGCCGGGTGGCGGCGCTGACGGTCTTGGCGAAGACCGGGCGGCCATCCGCCAGCGCGCCTATGGGATTGATGAGGTTGATGTTGTGCAGATACTCGAGGTTGCGGCCGCCGCTGTGGATGTATCCCACCGTGATCGCATCATTGCGGCCCAACTCACGCTGCAATTGCAGGTTGGCGTTTATGGTATAGGCGTTTCTGAAATGCGGTGAGGTCGTGAACACGTCCTGTGGAGTGCCTGGGGCGGGTACTGCGCCCACGAACGACGGATATGACGGGGCGCCCGGGGCAGTGGGGAAGATAGATGCGGTGCTGACGATGCTGCCATTGTTCAGCAGCGTGTTGTACCAGGTATTGGTCGCCGGAGCATCATAGAAGATGCCGCTGGAGGCGCGCAGCACGGTCTTGTCGTTCAGCTTGTAAGCCAGGCCGAGACGGGGCGCGAAGTTGGCGCTGGGAGAGTTGAAATTGCGCGACAGCACCAGCGGAGCATTGCGGTCAGCGGGCGGCGCGTCAAACTTGTCATAGCGCACGCCGTAGATCATCATCAGCCGGGGCGTTACCTGCCAACTATCCTGACCATAGAAGCTGTAGAAGTGGGAGTGATAACCCAGCGCGACGCCTCCGCTCACGTTGACATTGCTGTAGGAAAATGGAGTGGCGCCGGAGCGTGCGCCGAGATACGCGGCGACGCTGGGGAAAAAATAATCCGTGTAGTTGTCTTGCTGTTGCAGGTCCACGTTCGCCTGCCATGCGCCGCCAAACTTCATCGTGTGCTTGCCGTGTATCCAGGTAAAGTTCTCGTTGAAGTTTGGGATCTTTTCGACAAAGCGATCGCCCGCGGCGGTAGTGCCGTTGAACCTGGCTATTCCCGGAATTTCCACCGCAGGCCCGGCGCCGGTCAAGCTGCCCGCGAAATGTGAATTGGAGCGCAGCGGCCAGGAGAAGCGGAACTCATTCAGCAGATTCGATGTAATGCTGGTAACCAACTGCATGCCGATGACGTGCGCGCGGTCCTTAAAGTCCGATCCGGCGTCGAGCGCGTACAACCCTCCGACGTTGGTGTTGAAGGGAAAATCATTGCTGAAATAGTTGTAGCGAAGGAACGCCGTGTTCTTGCTATTGACGACCCAGTCGCCGCGAACATCGACGAACTTCCCGTGCAGCAGGCCGGGAGCGGCTGCGAGCAGCGTCGGAGGAATGCCGATCGCCGCCGCATTGGCCGAGGTGATCGTGACCGGCGCGGGGATGCCGCGCGTGAGCTGTTCATAGGCGCCGAACCAGAAGAGCTTGTCTTTGATCACCTTGCCGCCGGCGTTCGCGGAGTAGTCATTCAGCTTCAGCTCCGGCTTGACCGAGCCTGCCTTCGACAATATCGGGTACGCCGTTGCATCCTGCCAGCGATGCAGCCACAGAAATGATCCGTGTAGATCGTTGGTGCCGGATTGCGTGATGACGTTGTAGATGTCTCCCGCCGTGCCGCCGAATTCGGGCGCGAAGCTGTTGGAGACGGTCTGCACCTCGCGCACGAATGTGTCGGAGATGGGAAACAGGCGCAGCCCATGGCGGTCGCTTTCGGTGTCCACCATGCCGTCCATCTGGTAGTTGATGCGGTCGGTCAGTCCGTTGGTGTTGATGGTGCGGGGGATACCGAGCTCCGGGTTGGGATGTCCGCTGACCCCGGGCTGGAAGAGAATAAAGTTGTAGGGATTGCGCGAGGT
>JBDTLH010000348.1:0-7063 GCA_039934875.1 Acidobacteriaceae bacterium
GGGTTCGTGAAGGTGCGCTATCGCGGACTGGCCAAGAACGCCAACCGGTTGTTCGCGACCTGCGCGCTGATCAATCTATACATGGTGCGCAAACGGCTGCTGACGCAAGGGGCGTAGTGTCTCTAAAGAGCGCCTCCGCACCTCCGGCACCGAAGAGACGGGCTGAATACCCCTGAAACGCTACCATTTCCTGACCACCGCGCTCGACCTATACCCGCCCGCTTATTTCAAGTGGTTATTCAGAGACTCCCTAAGGCCGAACCTATTTATGAAACACGCTCCAGGAACAGCAAGCCCCCGGCCAACGGCTGCGGACTTCTGTGGAGTCTGATTTACAAAAAACGCCCTGTGTCAACTTAATTGAAAGTCAATCGCCGCTATATCCAACAGCGTTCGTGCGGGTGCTGTCTGCGGAGGTTGACTACGTGTCGTGGTCGGCGGCTGATCAGTGATCTTGATACGGAGGCGGATGGCAGCAGAACCCTCTTCGACGTCAGGCGGTGCCTGCAGTGTTGTGCTGGGCAGCTTCGAGCAGACATTGACTACAAACTGGGCAGCGCCGCCAGCAGTCTTGTCGGCAGGTAAGAAGTCCGAGGGCAGGATCGAGAACGGGGTGGCTATATCGAGCGATCCTTTACGCCAAACCAGAGATACACCGATTTCCAGGCCCATGGTTGAAAGGTCCGCAGTATTGAATAGGGCCTGAAAGAATGCCGTGAGAGCATCTTGCATTGGGCGGCCGGCCATTTCGTAAGCGAGTGGCTCGGTCTGCGCTCCCCATTCATTGAGCGGGTAGTAATTGACCGGCGACTGCACTGGAGCACAGCTATACACGAGAACTTCGTTGGTGCTCGGGGTGGTGGGAACATTCGGGTAGAGGTACTCATTGCGCGTCCGTGTAAGGATCACCTTGAAGCTGCGTAGCGGGCTCGAGCCAACGAGAGCGGCAGTGTTGTTCGGATCGTCGGCGAGCGCATAAACGATCGCGGTGCCGAGCGCCTTCGTCGATTCCTTAATAACGTTCGGCACCACTATCGTCTTCATCACCTGTAGCGTTGGGTGGTGAATACCGGCGGCTCCCACGACCGATTCTGACGGTTATTTGCACCGAAGGGAGAAACGGCCGTATCTTCAACTACGCTTACGCTGTGTTTCACAGCCCCGGCTACCGCAACCGCTACGCGGAATTTCTGAAGATTGATTTCCCGCGACTGCCGTTGACAGGAGACCTGGAGCTTTTCCGCGCACTGGCCCGGCACGGCTGTGACCTCGTCGCGGTCCACCTCCTGGAGTCGCCCAAGCCTGACAAGCCCCTCACCACCTACACCGGCCCGACGAACCCGGAGGTCGAGAAAATCTCCTACGCCCGCGCCGCCGTGTGGCTCGACAAGGACCAGACGTGCGGCTTCCGCGGCGTGACCGAGGCCTTGTGGAACTTCCATATCGGCAGCTACCAAGTCTGCGACAAATGGCTTAAGGACCGCAAGGGCCGCACACTCTCGAACGACGACGTCGCCCACTACCAGAAGATCGTCGTCGCCCTCAGTGAAACCATTCGCCTGATGAACGAGATCGACGAGGTGATCGAAAAACACGGCGGCTGGCCCGGCGTTTTTCAGAGTACATTAAAATCCTCGGACGCGGTCTAGGATGGCCTGTTGAATTCGGGCGAGAAGAAATATTTTCGCTGCACCCACTTAAAACCTTCATGTTTCGTGATGGCCGCAATCTTAATGGGCCACCTACTGTTTTTGGGCGCATGATAGAAAACCGGATAAATTCTTTGTGGTTTCCACCTTGAACCGCGCAGATCGATGGCGTCCTGAATCGGTGCGGCGGGCAGGATTCAATGTTGGGTTTACCCCAAGCCAGTGGTCATCAACGATCCCGATACGTTTCACCATGCATCAAGTCAACGCCCGCTCCCCGGCGGCAAGACCAGCGATAGAAGAGAGGCGCGCGATTTTCAAACTGCACCACTATAGTAACTTGCCATCCCAGAGTGACCGGATGTGTGAACTGTTCCTTCAGCTCTTAGGCGAGCAGAGGAAAATCCAGTGAAGGCAAATAACTGTGAAGGACCTCGTTTCTAACCTGCTCCTCCGGGGATACAGCCATTTGGGTATGCGCCTCCAACTTGCTCGTCCGGGGCTAAAGCCAAAGCGGACGCGCATCCAAAGCTGTCCTCGTGCAATGTTTTCAAGAGCAACAAAGCCGGAGCTTGGAGGCTCCGGCTTGCAGTGGATCGGGGGTGAAGTCAGTTAGTTAGCTTGCAATTTTGCGGCGAAGTGCGCCGGCTGCGCCGAGAAGTCCGGTGCCGAAGAGGAGGATGGAGCTGGGCTCGGGGATGGGAGGAGGACCGCCACCGCTGAGGGTGAAGGTGCCGTCGGTATCAAAAGCGCCGTTTAGACTGATCAATTCATAAGCGCCGGCGTTGTAGTAGATATTGATTTCATCACCATTGGCAACGTTGAAGCCAAGGCCATTGAAATCGAGGTAACCCGGGCTGGGTGGAACGAACAGAAGATTGTCGGCGCCGAGGAAGTTGTTGAGGCCGGTAAGGGCGATTCCGTCATACAAGCCGTTGCTGATGCTGGTGACTTGAAATTGGCCACCGCCGTTATTGGTTGCGGTGAGGGTCCCGGAGGCGGTATCTCCGGTGTTGCCAGCGTAGGTGAAGGTAAAGGTATCGGCGGCGGCGAAGGCTGCGGTCAAGAGCAGCAGCACCGAGAGGACGAGTAGCCTGCGAATCATTAGTTTCTCTCCTGAGTTAGGGGTCGGGGATCGGGGAAGCAGCAAAAAGCGATCTAGTTGCTCAGTTAAGCAGTCGTGCAATTCAGGCGCCAAACCAGAGGGAACATTTTACGGGGCGCGTGATTTCATGTGTCACGCGTTAAACCATTGTCATTCAATAGGATAGGGCGCCGGTTAGGCAAAGCGAAGCGCGCTCTAAGAAGGGGGATGATGGTCGCGAATGCAAGATTTTGCAGTTGAATGCAGGGGGAAGAGAAAACATTTTCTCCTTTTCGCGGGGGACCGGTGCTGCAAAGGGGTTCGGCGAAATCGCCGCTTTGAGCGTGTTTGGGGTCTGGATTGCCGCTCAGGATTCGGGTGCGGCATCCGATGCAGGTAGCTGGGGGCGTAGCGCGATTCCGTGGTTGTTTGATCCTCCGGGCGACAGTTCGCGATAAAGCTTCACCTTCTCTGCTATGGGAAGCGCCTCTGAGGTGCGCATCCAATCAGTAATGAGAGTGCCGGAGCTGCTGTATGGGACAAACTCGCGTTGGAGGTCCGGCAATCACTCAATAAGCTGCTGGAGCTCATCGCGAAGAACACTCAATTCGAGAAGGGAAAGTCCGGCAACCCGAAAGGCAGACCCAAGGGCTCTCAGAATCCAGCTACCATCTTCAATCGAGTGGCACGGGAGTTCATCACGGTGACGGAGAACGGGCGCACCCGCAAGCTGACGAAATTGGAGGCGATCATCCTGCAGGCACACAACAAGGCTTTGGCTGGCAAACCCAAGAGCTTCAGCGATTACCTAAACTTCTACAAGGCCTTCGTCCTTTCGGTGCTACCGGAAGCTGACGAGGTCACTGTCGTACCGCAACGCCACTCGCCCGTCTTTGCCGAAATTGTGCGGCGACTCCGGGAATCCGAGGTACAGCAAGCTCGAACTCCGCACCAGCCGCCGCCCCACCTTTCGTTATAATTCGATTCGAGCTAAGCTGCTCGCTAGGATAGACATTCAATGACAGCAACTCCCGCACGACATTTCGGCCCTTATGAATTCATCGCGCCACTCGGTGCGGGCGGGATGGGCGAGGTCTTTCGCGCCCGCGACACCCGGCTGGGACGCGATGTCGCCATCAAAGTGCTGCCGGTCGCCTTCAGCGCCGATCCAGAGCGCTTGCGGCGCTTTGAGCAGGAGGCGTGCGCAGCGGCGGCGTTGAACCATCCTGCGCTGATGGCGATTTACGATATCGGGACAGAGAACGGCGCGCCCTATATCGTTTCAGAGCTGCTGGAAGGTGCGACCCTGCGGCATTGTCTACGTGACGGGCGCATGCCCCTCCGCAAGGCGATTGAGTACGCCGCGCAGATGGCGCACGGACTGGCGGCGGCGCACGAGAAGGGGATCGTGCATCGCGACCTCAAGCCGGAGAACATCTTCATCACCCGTGATGGGCGGGCGAAGATACTCGATTTCGGATTGGCGAAGTTGGTCGAGCGCAACGCGCCATCGTCCCATGGCGAGAGTATGACGCGCGAGGACACGGCGCCGGGGCTGGTGCTGGGCACGGTGGGTTATATGTCGCCGGAGCAGGTGCGCGGGCAGGCGGTGGATCATCGCTCCGACATATTTTCCTTCGGCGCGATTCTGTACGAGATGTTGTCCGGGCAGCGCGCCTTCAAGGGCGACACCGCGGCGGAGACGATGACCGCGATTTTGCGCGAAGACCCACCCGACTTGACGACGACGACAACGGCAACGGGAGCGCACGCAAGCATCCCCCCGGCGCTCGATCAGATCGTCCGCCACTGTTTGCAGAAGGAGCCGCAGCAGAGATTTCAGTCGGCCAGCGACATGGCGTTCAATCTGGAGGCGCTGTCCAGTGCCAGTTCGAGTGGGATATCGGCGTTGCGCGCGTTGTCAGCTTCGACATCCCCCATACCGGGAATGTCGCGGCGGATGTTTTTTGCGACCGTGGGTATGTTGGTGGCGATTGCCATCGCTATCGGTGCGTTCTCGCTGGGGCAGCACTTGACCACACGGCCAGCGCCATTGGCGCAATACAAGCAGATCACATACCAGCAGGGTGCGATATTATCCGCCCGCTTCTCCCCCGATGGGCAGACGATATTTTGCGCCGCCAGGTTCGACAAGAAGACCGAGCTCTATTCCGGAAGGCTGGACAGTATTGGGATGCGGCCAATGGGCGTCAAGGCCTTTCAGATATTGTCGGTCTCGGCTGCGGGAGGCATTGCATTTCTGGATCCCACGGGATTGATCTTAAACTCTGAGGCCTCGGTGGCAACCTTAGCGAGCGTGCCACTGGGAGGGGGTGCGCCTAGACCGATCCTCAAGAATGTACGATCCGCTGATTGGGCGCGCGACGGCAGCGGCCTGGCTGTGGCGCGTTATATCCCGGAGAAACTGGTTGACCGGCTGGAGTATCCCATCGGCAAGACACTTTACGAGACCGCTGGATATATAAGCGGTGTCCACTTCTCTCCCGACGGGAAGACGCTGGCATTCCTCGATCATCCCATTGCTGGGGACGACCAGGGATTTGTTGCTGTGATTCCCACGGCGGGCGGAACGGTGAGGCGGCTGACCCCTTTGTGGTTTTCAGTGCGCGCGGCTGCATGGCGTCCAGACGGAGGAGAAGTTTGGTTCACTGCCGCCCAGAGTGGTACTTATTCATTATTCGCGGTGACGCTGGGGCGATCTCCCAAATTGCGACAGCTTCAGACAGGCTTCGACAGCATGGAGATTGAGGACGTCGCCAGCAACGGGAAGGCGCTGGTCAATCACCGGAGTGTACGGAGTTTGGCGATGGTCTCGACCTCCGCCCGCCCGGTGGAGCAGGACTTCGCATCGCTTGATTTGCCGGAGTTCTTTCGCTTCTCCAGCGACGGCAAGCAGATATTGGTGGGAGACGACAGCGAGGTTGGCGGGGCGAATTATTCGACTTTCTTGCGCAACGTGGATGGATCGCAGCCGGTGCGGCTGGGGGATGGATCAGGCCTGGCGCTCTCTCCCGATGGAGAGTGGGCGATTTCTCAGCTGCCGCAAGCGCCCAACCAGCTTCTGCTGCTGCCCACGGGGCCTGGAGAGGCGCGGCAGCTCACGCACTCAGCCATGGCGCATGAAGCTGCGGATTGGTTTCCCGACGGCAAGCGGATCGTATTCACCAGCGGCGGACGCACCTACTTGCTCGACCTGAATGGCAAGGAAACCGCGCTCACCCCTGAAGGCGCCACCGGAACGCTGGTGACACCGGACGGTCAATACGTTGTGGTAAGCACAAAAGAAGGTAAGTATGAGCTCTACCCCGTGGCGGGAGGCAAACCGAAGCCGATCGAATGGCTGCACGCCAATGACTTTCCCAGGCGTTTCAGCGGGGATGGAAAGGCGCTGCTGGTGGCGACAGCGGAAGAGGGGAAGCCGGGTAGAGACCTGTATCGCATTCAATTCGCGGATGGCAGGAGGACGCTGCTGCGGCACATTCAGCCGCCGCAGGATGCAATCTCCAGCCGAATCGGCAATGTGGATGTGACTCCGGACGGGACCGGTTATGCCTATGGCTATGCGCAATGGCGAACGGCGTTGTATGTGGTGAGCGGGCTGCGGTAGAGGTCGCGAGTCACGGGCTGAAGTAGTCACAGAGTCGTGGAGTCACGACCCCCTACTGCTGCTTCCGCAGTATCCATCCCGACCACTCCAGCATCCGCTCACGCAGCGAACGCCGCTTCCACTGCTCGTAATTCACCTCTCTGCTCTCGCCAAGATCATCCTCGAAATCACTCTCCAACCGCAACGCTCCTTCTGCGCTGATAAACGAAATGTTGACTTCATCATTCAGCCCAAAACGAACGAAAATCGCAGTTCGTTGATCCCATCACCGTCCATTTACCGTCCACTATCAAAACCTTGGCGATCGAAGTGGGTGGTCGTGCGTTGCCCTCCCACGCTTCGCGCAGCAGAGAGCGCGAAGCGTGGGTCAGCAGCCGGTTTCTTCCTTGAAACGACTTAGGCGTTCAGTTTGCGCTTCGCCAAAGCGCCAAGACCGACTAGTCCGCTGCCCAGAAGGGCAAGGGAGGAAGGCTCAGGAACCTCGTGTCCGCCGTTTTGAAACGGACCTGGATTATCATCAAACACGATGCCGGAGAAGTAAGCGTCCGGTGATTGCTGGCGAACAACATCGCCGTGCTCAAATCGGAGCTCTGGGATGGCGTGAGCACCAGCGTTGGCAGCAGGACCGACCATTGCGCGTACTGAAAGTCGGTCTGTTGCTGGCTTCCTGTGGGAGCCGCAAACTCTTCGAGCATGAGTTCG
>JBDTLH010000349.1:0-17737 GCA_039934875.1 Acidobacteriaceae bacterium
GATATCGAGCGCGCGACCGAGATGGCGCGGCGTATGGTGTGCGAGTTCGGCATGAGCCAGCTCGGACCGCTGACCTATGGCAAGAAGGACCAGGAGATATTCCTGGGGCGCGAGATTGCGCAGCATCGCGACTACTCGGAGGCCACGGCGATCAAAATCGACCAGGAGGTCAGACGATTTGTGGATGAGGGCTACGCCCGCGCCAAAGGCTGTCTGGTGGATGGGCGAGAGACGCTGATTGCAATTGCCGAGGCGCTGCTGGAGCGCGAGACCTTGGATTCCGAAGAGGTGAAGACCATCATCGGCGGCGGCAAACTGCCTCCGGTGAAGCCGCCCAGCAGTCCCACTGCTCCGGCGGAAGCGGATGTGCAGAAGGTGCTGAAGCCGGAGCCGGGGCGCGCACCGGGGTTGCAACCGGGACCATCGCCGGCGTAAGCCATTGCTTTTGATAAGTCAGGACAGGCGGAGCTTAACGGCTCCGCCTTTTTTATCCTTAGATCGCGATGTCCAAATATGCTAGATTTTGTTATTGCCGTTAATTTTTTATGAGGTGCTGCAATGAATGTCTCCCTAACGCCCAAGATGGAAAAGTGGATCGTGAAGCGGGTGAAAGAAGGTAAATATCAGACGGCGAGTGAAGTTGTCCGCGAGGCCCTGCGCAACAGCATGGAGCGCGAGGCGCAACTCAGCGAATTGCGCCGCCTGGTGCAGGAGGGAATCGATGATGTGGAGGCGGGGCGGGTAAGTGAGCTTTCCTTCGATGAGATTAGGGCAGAGGCGCGGAAACAACGGGTGACTGAGAGACACGGGAGCATGAAGCGCGTTGGCTGATTACTCGAAGAGCAAAGCTGCCGAACGTGACTTGATAGCGCTCTGGAAGTACATCGCTGAGGGCAGCGAACAATACGCCGACGCCACTCTAAGCCAAATAGAGCGGACACTTGAGCTACTCGCGTCATTTCCAAGCCTCGGCAGAGCAGAGGAAGCGCTTGGTAAGGAGGTCCGGCTTTTCCCAGTCTTGCAGTACGTCATCGTGTACCGCATTCGTAATGGGAAAGTATTCATCTTGCGAGTGCTACATGGCGCAAGGGACTTCCGGCAGCTATTTGAACACCCATGATTTTCTGAATTGAGCTCCAATTGAGGTCGGGCGCGGTCTAACTCTTGTCCCCGCCACCCAGCATATTATTCGCGTTCGAGTTGGAGCCAGATGGGTCTTCGCATCGTACTCAAACATTACCGGCAGATCTGCCACCGGTGCGGGGAGCGGCTGCTGCATTTTCTTCCACAACTCGGGGTTGGTGAGCGCGAAGGTTTCCAGATCGAAGGGCACTCCAGCGCTTGATACGGTATTCGCCATGCCGGTCACATGCCCCGAGACGCCATCATTCATGTACACGCTTCCCTTCGCGCCGACCGACCGCGCCGACACCCCGGTTCCATCCCCTGCGCGGCCGTCGCACGGCGGCTTACCGCACCATCCCGGCGTAATCCAGTTCTCGCCCAAATTTACGCGGTCCTCCAGCCAGCGCTGCCATCCGAACTGCGGTGTCCGCACCTGCTCTTTAACCCAGTCGAATGCGTTGCCGAAGGCCTCCACGTAGCTCCACTCCTGGCTAATCGGGTAGTAAGGCCCCTGATCGAACACTTTCGCCCCATATTCATCCAGGTGCAGGTACACGCGGTTGCCGTAAAACCAGAGCGTTCCCCCTTTTCCGGAATCCGCTTTTTCGAAGGTGCCGTCCTCTGAGTAGTGCACCAGCGATCCCGCCGCGCTGTGTTGCCCCAGCTTCGGAGAGAAGAAGCCAAAATCCTCAATATCATTGCCATACACGTAATCGTGGTGATACGCCTCTTCATTGGCCGCCACCTGGTTGATGGTAATCGGGTCGCGGGTATCTGCCGCCTTGTAATGCTCCAACCGGTCGGCGATCACATAATCCACAAATCCTTGCGGCTCGATCATATCGATGATTCTCGCCGCGGGACCCAGATAGTTGTAGCGGATGAATTGCAGCACCGCGCGCGTCTTGAGGTTGCCACCCTGTGCCTGCGGCCTGGTTGGACCGAAATCGTTGAACTGCACCACCAATCCAATCGATTGCAGATACAAGTTGTGCGTGCCCATGCTGTCGCTGTTGTCGTGCACGTGGTTGCCTTCGACGAGCAGATTGCGCACCATTCTCGATTCCGGCGTCTGCGCGTTGGTAAAGATGCCGTTGGAGTTGTCTTCCACCTCGTTGCCGCGCAGCGTGATGTCCGCTCCATCCTGCACCCGTATCCCCGCCGCGCCCTTGCCGTAGGGATAGCTCTTGCCGTCAATCGCCGAGGTGAACGAATAGATCTTCCGCCCCGACTTCAGATGCAGCCCTTCGATCTCCACATACCGTACCGCTGGATCGCTATCGCTCCAGCGCCAGTTATGGACCACCACCACGCCCCACTGCTCCAGATTGTATTTCTCTCCCTTGCCCCACCACTGGCTGTGCGCGCCCACAGCGTCTTGCCCATCGAGCACCGGCAGGTTCCCCTTCTCGTCCGGCACTCCGCACACCCGGATCGGCTCGGTCACCGTCCCCGAAGCGCCGACGATAAAGTTCTCGTGATACGGACCGCCCACCGCCCACACCCGCACCGTGTCTCCGCCCTTCAGCAAGTCCCAGGGCACATCTCCCAGCTTTTTATACTTCGATCCCGCTTCTCCCACATCGTATGTCTTCCCCTTGCCGGTCGCCGTGCAATCCACCGGCATCGTCTCATTCGCCGTCGCGGTCGCGGGCACGGGATGGTCTGTGACATAAAGCGTAGCCGCGAATTTCTTTGACGGATCGGCCAGCGATGTCGCCGTCAGGACATAGGTTCCCGCCGCGCTCGCCGAAAACCCGATCGCCCGGTCCGTGCTCGCCCCCAGCAAATGCCCCGCGCCACCCGGATTCTGCGCCAGCTCCCAACGCACCGCTGTGTTCACGGAGCCAATCAGCATCGACTGCAACACCGCATACTGCCCCTGGTAAAGCGTCAGCGCATGGGGAACTACCGTCAGCTCGACCGGCGCCTTATACACATTCACCTTCACCGCAACAAATTGGGTCTTGTCGGCCTCGCTCGTCGCGGTCACCGTATAGCTGCCCGCCTGCGACGGCGCTTGATAGAACACATACCGCTTGCCGCTTTCAGCGTTCAGCGTGCAAGTGCTCGCATCATTGAGCGAGGCGCACAACTTCCCTTGCCCGTTCGCCACCGTCCAATCCACGGCACGATTCGCGTCACCGGCCACCTGTGCATAGATTGTCCGAATCGCATTCGGAATCAGCGTCGTGGGATTGCGCGTCGCCGAGATCGTAACCTGCGCCACCGAGGACGGAACCAATGACGGAACCAACAGTGTCCCGCACACTACTACCAGCGCCGTCATTCCTACATACTTGCGTCGGAAAAAAGATGCGGCCATCGCCCTCATCATACCCGTCGGCCAGACAAATCTGGGTGTCCATCCTGAGCGGAGCGAAAGAGGCGGAGGCTGCGCGGATTGGTTCCTCCCCCACGGCTGTCTTATCTCTCCGCCCCCCGTCTAACTAAATGGTGCATGCCGCCCGCCAGCATCTTACCTCTGGCGCAGATATAATCCGTGTATCACCCGAAGGACGCCGACGCAGTCATGAATCGCAAAGCCAAAGCAATCGTACTTGGAACCTCGCTCATCCTGGTCCTCTTTATCGTTCTCGGAGGCCTCGGCGTCAGCGCCGCGCCCTCTGCCGGCAATGACGGCGCGTACCGTCAAATCGGGGTTTATAGCGAAGTTCTCTCCCGCATCCGCAGCGATTATGTAGAGGAGCCGAACTTTGCCGAGGTCAAAAGCGGCGCTCTCCACGGGCTACTCGAATCGCTCGATCCGGAATCGAGCTACATGTCTCCCCAGGAGTACACCGAATTCAAGTCTCATAAGGCCGGCGCCAACGGGCACATCGGCGTTACTGTCTCCAAGCGCCTGGGTTACGCGGCCGTGGTGAGTGTTCTGCCGGGCAGCCCGGCGGAGAAGGCGGGCATTGAAGTCGGCGACATCATCGAGGCCCTTGAAGGCAAGACCTCGCGCGATTTGTCGGTAGCGGAGGTCCGCTCCATGCTGGCCGGCGATCCCGGCTCCTCGATCAATCTCGTGCTGGTGAAGCCCCGCAAGACCGGCCCGCAGAAGGTGACCGTGCAGCGCGCCGTGCTGGTCGTCCCCAAGACCAACCAGAAGATGCTGAATGACGGCATCGGCTACATCCAACCCTATACCCTGACCAGCGGCAAATCGCAGGAGATCGCCGCAGCCATCAAGGGCCTCGAAGCCCAGGGGGCGAAGAAGATCGTGCTCGACCTGCGCAATAACGGACAGGGCGATCCACAAGAGGGCGTCTCCACCGCGAACCTGTTCCTGAATCACGGATTAATTGGATATGTGCAGGGGCAGAAATATCCCAAACAGGAGTTCACCGCAAACCCCGCGAAGACGATTACCAGCTTGCCCGTGGTGGTGCTGGTAAACACCGGTACTGCCGGAGCGGCTGAGATCGTATCCGCTGCCCTGCTGGAAAACGCGCGCGCCGATCTGGTCGGCTCCAAGACCTTCGGCGTCGGCTCCATCCAGAAGACCATCGAGATGCCGGATGGCGCAGCGCTGCTCTTGTCCGTCGCCAAGTATTACACCCCCGGCGGCAAAGCGATTCAGGATACCGCGATCACTCCCAACGTGCTGGTCACCAACGATCTGGAGCTCGCCGCCCTTGAAGGCAACGACAACAATCCTGAAGACGCCGCGCCCGAGGCCGCGCCCATGCCCAAGCAGGACCAGCAACTGCAGCGCGCGATCGAGATCCTCAAGAACCACAAGGCATAGCCCCGGTGGTGAATCATGCGTAAGCTCACTCTGGTCGCCGCAGCCTCATTGCTCGTGCCGCTAGTCTCTGCCCAGCAGACCGCCCGGGCCGATGCGCCGCCGGCCTCCGAGGCGATGCATACCATGGACGCCATGTCCGGCGCTATGGCAATGGGACCGCACATGCATATGACCGCGCTTCGCCCCGCGCAGCCGGGAGACGATGCAAAGGCCGCCCAGCTCCTCTCCGGCGCCCGCCTCGTGATGGCCAAATATCAGGACTGCCACATCGCGCTGGCTGAAGGTTACAAGATATTTCTGCCCCAGTTGCGCAGAAGCAATATCACTTCACCAACTACATTAGCGCCATGCTGAACGAGTCTTCCTTGGCAACACTAGCCCGTCTCATCTTCATCTTCTTCCTGGAGGGTCGCCTCATAGTCCTGCCCGCCGTAGAATATGCCAATGACATTTACTTGATCGGCATCTACATCGAAGGCGATCACCATCCGCTTTCGATAACTCGTGACGCGTAAGCCGGGCCGTATGTCATCTCGCATGGTGCCTCGATGCGGAAAACGGTGAAGGTTTTCACAGTAGGTCACAATGGCGTTGGTCTAATGAGCAGCTCTATCGAGAGAGGCGGCGACTGCGATATACCGAAACAATTCAGCAAGTTGTGAAGCGGCCTCTGGAGTAAAAACGACGGTATAGGGCACTAGCGGTTTTTCGCGCTTGCCTGCTTGCGCTCGGCGGTGAGCGCGGTCCGCACATTGCTCACGGAGACTGCACGGGAGGGATTGGCTTTCAGGGCGTCATAGGCGGGGGCCACCTGCTCACGGAGCCAGTTCTCTAGCGCGCGATCACGAGCAAGCAAGGTTCGCAGTCCATCCCGGATTACTTCGCTTTCGGTCGCATACTCGCCCGCAGCAACCTTCGCACGGATGAGATCAGCCATCTCATTGGGTAAGGTGATACTGAGTTGCTGGGTCGAGCGCATAAAAATTGCCTCCGTCTTCGATAGGATTCAATCCCTATTCAAGTTTACTCGATTCACAACAAAGCCTCTAAGGGCGCGAGACCGCCGTCGTAAGAGAAATAGCTGATTTTCACGTTTTAAGTTCAGTGCAATAATCGGCCTGCAATCGAGATCTAAGCCGCCACCCTCGACCAGCTTGAGAAATTATGCATCGAGAGCAAATCGCGGCTTTAATCGTGGAGCGCCTGCGCAGCCTGAAGCGCGACGCTGCATCGCAGTTCCAGCTTCCGGGGCGAATACAGAGCGCGGTGATCGATGAGCTGCTGCCGCAACCGCTGGCGTATGAGGTCGCAGCGAAATTCCCGCCGTCCAGCGCCATGCGGGAACAGAAGAGTATTCGCGAACATAAATTCACGGCCAAAGGGCTGAGCGCCTTCGCCGGCATCATCGAAGAGGCAACCTTCGCCTTCCAGGATCCGCGGGTAGTCGCCCTGGTGCACGACATAACCGGCATCAGCGAGATGCGGGGAGATCCTAACCTGTATGCCGGCGGTATCAGTCTTATGCAGCAGGGCCATTTTCTCTTGCCGCACCTCGATAATTCTCATGATAAAGACCGCCAGCTCTATCGCGTCCTGAATCTGCTCTACTACGTCACGCCCGATTGGAAGCAGGAGGCGGGCGGCAATCTTGAGCTTTGGGACAACGGTCCGGAGGGCGCCCCACGCGAGATTGCCAGCTTCTTCAATCGACTCGTCCTCATGGTGACCCACGAATGTTCATGGCACTCGGTGAACCGTGTGCGCGCCTTGGGCGGGCGGGCCTGCATCTCCAATTATTACTTTTCTCAGCATCCGGTTGCCGCCCACGGATACTTCCACGTCACTACCTTCCGCGCGCGCCCTGAACAAAGCAGGAGCGTTCCCATGATGCTCCGCGCGGATGCGGCGGCCCGCAAGGCGGTACGCACTGTCTTCAGAAAAGGCATTTACCGGCCCGAAATCTATCCCCACGCTCCGTCGAAACGGACTCACTGACCGCCATGCAGCGATTATTGCCAACCCTGTTCTGCCTCGCAATCACCCTATCGCTTATGCTTACCTGGGCGGTACGAGCGGCGGCGACCTACTTCGGATGGACCGCCCCCCCATCTCTCAAACGGCATCTGCACACTAATACAACCCCAAGGCTCGGCGGGGTTGCGATCTTCACTGCATTTAGCCTCTCTTTGCTGCTTAGCGATGCTCTGCTCAAGCGACTCGGGTTGCACGATTTCAACATTGGAATCAGGCACAGCTCGCTGGCAATGGTGGTGTTCGCAAGCGGGATCGTGTTCGCTCTGGGATTGATCGACGATCTCGTCGATTGCAGCCCCTTCACGAAAATCCTGGTGGAGATCGCCGCTGCCTCGCTGATCTTTGTAGCCGGAGTTCGCATTGGATCGTTCCCCTATCTCGGCCAGCAGTTCGGGGCCACGCTCAGTTACATCATTACTGTCGCCTTTGTTGTTCTGGTCACAAACGCCTTCAATTTGATTGATGGTATGGACGGCCTGGCCGCCGGCTCCGCCCTGTTCTCGACCGTTGCGGTAGGCGTCGTCGCCGCCCTCAACCATCGCAATCCGATCCTCCTGATCGCCACCGGTCTCGCTGGGGTTTTGATAGGCTTTTTGCGCTTCAACTTTAATCCCGCGTCCATCTTCCTCGGAGATTCGGGCAGTCTATTCATCGGCTTCCTGCTCAGCGCCGCCGCTATCTCAGGCACGCAGAAGCTGCCCACCTTCGTCGCAGTGGTTTTTCCGATCATGGTGTTCGCCATTCCCATGCTCGATGCCACGCTCTCCATTCTCCGGCGGACCTTGCGGGGGCAACCGATTTTCGTCGCCGATCGCGACCATATCCATCACCGCCTGCTGATGCGCGGCTTCACCCAGCGCCAAGCCGTGCTGTTGCTTTATGCAATATCCTGCCTAACGGCACTGCTTACCCTGCTGCTGCTTTATAATGCGCACGCCACTGCCTACGTGCTGATTACGTTTTGTGTCGTCATCATTTTGCTCGCGGTCACGCTCGATTATGAGGACATAAGAGAGCTGCGGGCCGCCATTCGCCGTACCTGGATGCGTCGCCGCGTCCTCTCATCGAACATTGAATTTCGCCGGATGCTGCGGCAAATTCAAGTTGACAGTGACTGTGATCCGCTGCGCGAGATCAACCGGCGCCTCGCTCCCGACTCGCAGATGCAGTTCGTCGTTGGCAGCCATGAACCGCGCATCTTCCAACCGGAGCAAGTCCGCTGGTCCATCGGTCTTCCAGTGCGCAACTCCCGCGGAGAGCGTATCGCCACCGTCTTGCTCTTCACCAACGCCGACCATCTTCCCTTTGAACTGCCCCTGTTGGAATTTTGCGGCGCCATACTTGCTCGCATCGCCCTGGCTGAAGCATCCGCGAACAGCGTGGTCGCGGCAGCGGCAAACTTTTAGAGTTGCACGCTGGGGATGCTAAAGTTATTTCGTCTCACAATGAAATAATGAAACGCCGTTCTCGTCTGCTTCTGCCGCTTCTGATAGTTTGCCTGTTCGCAATCTTCATCGCGTGCGCAAACCGCCTGCTGGTCATGAACACTCCCGCCCCCTGCGACGCGGTCCTCGTACTCGATGGAGAGACCAGCCTGCGCATTGACGCGGGAATCGCGCTGCTGCGCCGAGGCATGGGACAGCATTTGTTCCTGGATGTCGCCAATGGCCGCGAATATGGGGTGGAGAGACAGGAGCTTGCCCAACGTTACCTGTCTTCGCAACTGCCATTCGACAGGTTCACCATTTGCAGATTCGAGGGGGACGCGACCATCCTTGAAGCCGAGCAGGTGCGCGCCTGTCTCGCCGCATTCCCCGAGGTGCGCTCGATCTTGCTCGTGACCCACGATTTTCATAGCCGGCGCGCGTGGATGGTCTTTCGCCAGATTATTCCGCGGATAAGCTTTCGCGTGGCGGGCGTCTCTGCCCCATACCTGTATCGCGCCCACTGGTGGCATACGCGCGAGAACTTCAAGATGTTCGTCGAATCGATGAGCAAGATGCTCTGGTATCTCGGCGTGGAGCGCTGGATGGTGGCATTCCACTGGATGTGACAACGCTTCGCTGTGGGCTAACATCTTCCCTCTGTGGCAAAGATAAAGGCAAGAAAAGCAGGAGAAGTCCGCCGCAATATTCGCAAATCTCTGAAGGCAGTGCGCTGCTCCGCCAAGCCGGACACCGTGCATGACTTGCGAACCGGACTTCGCCGTTGCGAAGCGCTCTCTTCCCAGCCGCTCCCAAAGCCGGTCAAGAAGTTGCGCAAACAGGCAGGGCGGGTGCGCGATTGTGACGTGCTCCTGAGACTGCTGGATGATCTCGACCTGGCAAAAGCGGAAAGCGCCGCCAATGCCCATGGCCTTAACAAGCTCAGAAATGCCATTAGCAAACAGCGCGAAAACTATGCCCGCGAACTCGTCTCAATGGCGGCTAAAGTAAGTTTAGCGAAGCTAAAAAAGTGGAGCCGCAAGCACGTGATTCAACCTGATCGAGGAATAGATGGAGTTCTCTCCGATTTTCACCGGATCGTCGATGACAGCGACTACTGCAATCTGGGAGAGCACAATCTCCACGATTTTCGCTTGGAGATCAAGCCGCTCCGCTATCGCGCGGAGACGTTCAAACAGCCCCAGGCTGAAAGTATCGCCCGCCGCCTGAATGCCATGCAATCCGCGATCGGAGACTGGCATGATCTTGTGCTGCTTGCCGATTTTGCGGAGCGGGTCCTTGGCGAAGACGACAGCGTTGCCGTCATGATTCACAGCGAAGTCGAGAACAGCTATCGCGATTGCCTGCATACCGCCTTGCAGCAGAAAAAAGCGTTGGCACGGACCAAACTACGATTGGCGAAGTAGCGCAGCCGCTGCTTTGTCCACCAGCCAAATCAGCTCCCCATGCACCGGCTGGACCCGTGCAGCGGGCAATTCACCACGGCCTGAGAGCACATCCGCTAGCGGTTGGGCTTTGTTCGCATCCGCCACCAAGAATACCGCTTTGCGCGCGTGGTTCAGCACCGGATAGGTGAGCGTGATGCGATGCGTCTGCATCTTCTCCACCCAGTTCGGCGCCACCCATCGCTGCTTCTCGGCAAGCGCGGGACTCCCCGGAAACAGCGAGGCGCAATGCCCGTCCGGCCCCATGCCCAGCAGAACCAAATCGAATATCGGAAAGCCATCTGCAAGCGGCATGTGCAGATCACGCAAATCCTCTTCATACTCTTCGGCGGCGATCTCGGCGTCAAGCTCGCCCCTGATGCGCAGGATGTTCGACGCAGGCACCACGCCCGCCTCAAACCATGCCTGCTCGAGCATCTTGAAGTTGCTGTCCTCGTCGCCTGGCGGAACGTTGCGTTCATCCACGAAGCAGACATGTACCCGCCCAAAGTCAATGCCCTTCAACGTGGCCATGCGCTCGTAAACCGGCCTCGGAGTCGATCCGCCGGAGAGCGCGATATAGGCGTCGCTGCCCGTTTCGAGCGTCGCAGATAGAGTGTTCGCAACGAACTCTACGGTGGCTTCCAACAGCGAATCGCGATCGGGGTAGATCCTTACTTCGGATAGCCCATATCTTTGCTGCTTCACACGCTCGCTCCCCTTCTGCCCGCCGCGGAGTGGTCCCGCCCGAACGCAGCCGCCCCGATCAGCCCTGTGTGCTGATTAAGGATGAGGCGCACCGGGATCCTTTCAAGAAGTGTGCATAGCCTCCCTTTGTTGCGAAACGCCTCCAGCAGAATGGGCTTGCGCAGAAACGGCGCGATCTTAGGGGCAATGCCGCCGCCGATGTAAACCCCGCCGGTGGCAAAGAGCCGCAACGCAAGATTACCCGCCTCCGCACCCAGAATCGCGGAAAACAAAATGAGCGTCTCGATGCAAATCGCGTATCTCCCCGCCAGCGCATGGCCTGAGATCGCCGACGGAAGGTCCGGCGCCTGCGCCAGCTCATCGGCCAATTCTTTTGGTTCGTCGAACCTTCCGCTGTCGCGCAAAAAACTATAAATATTTTCTATGCCGCTGCCCGCGAGCAGCCGCTCTGAACTTACATGCCCAAACCTTTTGTGCAGATACAGATAGAGTTCAGCCTGGGTCTCTCCGTTCGGGCCAAAATCTCCGTGACCGCCCTCGCTAGGGAACGGAGTGAATCCCGCCTCGCTTTGCAGAAATCCGGCTTCTCCCAGTCCGGTGCCTGCGGCGAGCACTGCGCAATTGCCCCGCAGGCTCTCGTCTCCCGCCTGCAACACCTCAAGGTCCGCGGGAGACAACTCATGAATACCGTACGCCAAGGCAAGCAGATCATTCAGCAGAACTACTTCGAGAATACCGTGCGCACTCGCGATAACATCCGCCGCAACCACCCAGGGCAGGTTCGTCCCGCTTACGGTATTGTTCACCACCGGTCCCGCCACGGCCAATGCAGCCAACTCGAATGTGCCAGGCACACGGGCCAAAAAGTCGGCGATGATCAGATCCAATGAAGCAAAGTCACGGTTGCGATAGTCGCGTTGCGCACTCAGCGTGAGTCTGCCCTCCGCAACATCAAAGGCCGCAAGCCTGCTGGTGGTGCCGCCGACATCTCCAGCCAGCACCCTGCTCATTGCTCTTCATTTCTCCACTGCCGCCCATCGCGCTCCATCATCTGTTCGCTCTCGGGCGGGCCCCACGATCCCGCCGCATAGTTTGGGAAGCTGCGTGCCGGCAATGCATGCCACACATCCAGAATCGGGCTCACGATCGACCATCCCGCCTCCACCTGGTCCGCGCGCTGAAACAGGGTTTGGTCCCCGATGATGCAGTCGTAGAGCAGCACTTCATACCCAGTGTTGGGCACCGTGCCAAAATAGTCCGTATAGTTGAAACTCATATTCACGCTGCCCAGCCGCATCTGCGGCCCCGGCACCTTCGCGCTGAATCTCATGCTGATGCCCTCATCCGGCGCGATATGCATCACCAGAAAATTCGGCTTCAAATGATGGATCGGCGTATTGCGGAAGAGCACAAACGGGGCCTGCTTGAACTGCATCGCAATTTCAGTATGCCGCGCCGCCATGCGCTTGCCCGTGCGCGCATAGAAAGGGACCCCCGCCCAGCGCCAGTTGTCGATCGTGAACTTCAGCGCCACAAAAGTCTCGGTGTTGGAATTGGCGGCGACATCGGGTTCCTCGCGGTAACCGATAACCGCCTCCCCCTCGATCTCGCCTTCTCCATACTGCCCGCGCACGGTGCGCTGCAAGACCTCTTCCGCCGACATCGGCTGGATCGCCTTCAGCACCTTCGCCTGTTCATCCCGCACCTCGTCCGCCCCAAAAGAGTTCGGAGGCTCCATCGCCATCAAACTGATGAGCTGAGAGATGTGGTTCGGCACCATGTCCCGCAGCGTTCCCGCGCCATCGAAGTAACGCCCGCGCTTTTCCACCCCCACCGTCTCCGCCACCGTGATCTGCACATGGTCAATGAAGCGCCGGTTCCAGATCGGCTCAAAGATGCCATTGCCGAAGCGAAACACCAGCAGGTTCTGCACCGTCTCTTTCCCCAGATAATGGTCGATGCGGTAGATCTGCTTCTCCGCCAATACCTTGCGCACGCTCTTGTTGAGCGCTTTCGCGCTCTCTAAATCGGTGCCGAAGGGCTTCTCGTAAACCACTCGGCGAAATGTCCCGTTAACCTGCTCCACCAATCCCGCTTTGCCCAGTTGTTCCGTGATGGGGCAGAAGAAGTTTGGACTCGTCGCCAGATAAAAAAAGTAATTTTGCTTGGCGTGATGCCGCTCGTTTACCTCTTTAAGTAAGTCCTTCAGCTTCTCATAGACCCCCTCATCGGAGAAGTCTCCAGCCAGGTAATACATGCGGCTTGTTAGCCATTCCCGCGCCGTCTGATCAATGGGAACGCCGGCGAATAAATCCAAATCGTCGGACGCCATCTTACGAAACTCCTGGTTACTGCGCGCGCTGGTTGCGATACCGATGACGGCGAAATCCTCAGACAGAAGATGGCTCTGATGCAGGTTATAGAGTGACGGAATCAGTTTGCGCGCCGTAAGATCTCCCGTCGCCCCGAAGATCACCATTACGCATGGGCCGCCGGGCTTGGCTTGCTCTTGCTGATCATCAGCGTAAGGTTTGTTCGCGTTGGCAGTCGGCATGCCTGAGCTATTCCTTTCCCGATACTGCTGTATGGTTTGGTTCCACATGTCCCCCGAACTGCTGCCGCATGGCGCTCAGCATCTTCTCGGCAAAAGTATGCTCCTGCCGCGAACGGAAGCGGGTATACAGCGCCGCCGTTAGCACATCCGCGGGCACCGCCGCTTCGAGCGCCGCCATGATCGTCCACCGCCCCTCGCCCGAATCCTGCACGAACCCGCTGTATTCCGTAAGCGAAGGGTCCTTTGCCAATGCAATCGCGCTCAAATCGAGCAGCCACGAAGCGACCACGCTCCCTCTGCGCCAAACCTCCGCGATGTCCGGTAAATTCAGTTCGTAACGATGGTCTTCCGGCAGCTCGCTCGAGGCCGCATTCTTGAAAATATCAAATCCCTCAGCATACGCCTGCATCAGCCCATATTCGATCCCGTTGTGGACCATCTTGACGAAGTGGCCGGCTCCAGAATTGCCGCAGTAGAGATAGCCTTGCTCCGCCGTGCTCTTCCGGCCTTCTCGTCCGGAAGTGGGCGGAATCTCGCCAATCCCGGGCGCCAGCGTTTTAAAAACTGGCTCCAGCCTGTCGAACGCCTCTTTCTTGCCGCCGATCATCATGCAATATCCGCGCTCCAGCCCCCAGACGCCCCCGCTGGTGCCCACATCCAGATAGTGGATCCCCTGGGGCTCCAGCATCTTCGCGCGCCGCACATCGTCCTTGAAATAACTGTTTCCGCCATCGATGATCACATCGCCCGGTTGCATGGACTTCGCCAGCTCCATCACCGTCTTCTCCGTGGCCTCGCCCGCCGGGACCATCACCCACACCGCACGCGGAGCTTGCAATTTTGCAACCAGGTCGGCAAGCGAACTGCTGCCGGTCGCACCCTCCTTCGCCAATCCCTCCACTGCATGCGCGCTTAGATCGGAGACTACGCACTGATGCCCATCGCGCATCAATCGCCGGACCATATTGCCGCCCATCTTTCCTAATCCAACCATTCCCAGTTGCATCTCTCGCTCCTTACTCTTTAAACAGATCTTTGACGATGGACGCGATGCGCTCCAGCCCATCGCTTACATCCTGCGGCAAATGAATGCGCAGCGCCCTCCGCTTGCGCTCATTCAATACCTGGAAATCACCCCGCGCCTGCGCCGCCTGCACTATCCCGAAGGTGTACTTTTGTCCCGGCACAGCCAGATCAAACTCGTAATTGCACGTTACTTGGAGGAACACCCCGGAATCCGGACCGCCTTTGTAAGCTTGCCCCGTGGAATGCAGAAAACGCGGACCGAATCCCAGGCAGGTCGCAACTTTCTTGCCGTCGCGCACTGCCAGTCGAATTCTCTGCAGTTCACTTTCGTGCTGCTCGTCCATATCAATAAACGCCAGCAGCGCAAAGTAGTCGTTTTTGTGCAGCCGGTTGATGTGTGCCCGCAGATATCCCTTGAGCGAATGCTCGTGCGCGGCCCTCTTCAGCTCCGCGGCATTCGCCGCATCGGCAAAAAGCTTGATCCCGTTCTCTTCAAACAACTCCGGCTCGTGTGGCAGAGAACCCTGGCTTTCGTATTCCTCCGTAAGTGCCCGCGTCGCGATCTTCGCTGCCTCCACATCCGGCTGGTTGAAAGGATTGATGCCCAGCAGCGATCCCGCCACCGCCGTCGCTACCTCCCAGCGAAAATACTCGCCGCCTATCTCGTACACATCCTCCACGTCAATGCGCACCACCGGCTGGGCCGCCTTCTTGAGCCTGTCCACCGCCGCGTCCTGTGCCGCATCCGCATTGGACGTAAGGCGAACATACACAAACAGCCGGTCCGTGCCGTAAACCCCCGGCGCTCCGAGGGGCTCGCGGTCCACTGGAACCAGTCCTTTGCCGATCTTGCCGGTGCTCTCCGCCAGCAACTGCTCCAACCATGCGCCGAAATCAGAGATCGCCGGACTCGCGACGATCGTAACCTTGTCGTGTCCTGCATTTCCCAGAACGCCCAGTGCACAGCCCAGCAGCACGCCCGGGTTCTGCTCCGCAGCGAGCTTGCATGACTCGACCATCTTCTTCGCGCCATCCAGCAGCCGACGCACATCGACGCCCGCAATTGCCGCCGGCGCCATGCCGAAATTCGACAGCGCCGAATAGCGCCCGCCAATACTCGGGTCCCCGAAATAAATGTGGGCGAAATTGTCGGTCTCCGCCACCGCTTGCATCTTCGATCCTGGATCGGTGATCGCGATAAAATGCTCGCTCGCGTGATCGCCCAGCTTCTCCTTCGCCCGCTGAAAGAAGTATTGCTTAAAGATATTCGGTTCGAGCGTGCTCCCCGACTTGCTGGCGACGATAAACACCGTGCTCTTATACTCGATCTTGCGCTCCAGCTGCTCGATCTGCTCGGGGTTTG
The DNA here is from genome assembly GCA_039934875.1 of Acidobacteriaceae bacterium. Taxonomy (GTDB): domain Bacteria; phylum Acidobacteriota; class Terriglobia; order Terriglobales; family Acidobacteriaceae; genus JBDTLH01. The sequence goes on from JBDTLH010000349.1 coordinate 15,434, forward strand.
TCGAATCCAGAATCAACAACTCCGGGTATCCATTCTGCTTCCCGAAGGTAAACGCCGTCACCTCTGGACACAAACTTGACCCGCCCATGCCCAGCAGTACCGCATGTCTGTATTGCTTCTCATGCGATTCTTTTTGCAAAGCGAGCAGCGTCTGCACGTTCCTTAGCTGCTCGTCCACGATATCGAGCCAGCCCATCCACTTCGCCTCGTCCGCATTCGTCCATAACGAAGCATCATGCTCCCACAAACGGCGAACTTTTCCGTGCGCCTGCCAACCTTCGATTGCCGCCTGATATTTCGCGTCGAGCTCCCTCGCGAACTCAAACTTAAGCATGTTCCTTCACCTTATGTTCCTCGACCGCGGCAATCAGCTTGACAAAAGCGTCTGAAAACTGCTTCACCCCATCCACCAGTAGCGCGTCCGTCACCTGCTTCATTGAGACGCCTGCCGCCTCAAGCGCTTGCATGGTCTGGTGCGCTTCGTCCAACGCATCCTTAATCGTGACCTCCACCCGCCCATGGTCCATGAATGCATCGAGCGTCGCCGGAGGCATCGTGTTCACTGTATCCGGGCCAATCAGCGGCTCCACATACATCAAATCGTTATACGCGGGATTCTTGGTGCTGGTGCTCGCCCACAGCACTCGCTGCTTGCGCGCACCCTTCGCCGCCAGCGCCTCCCACTCCGGGCCGGAAAATATCTTCTCGAATCGCTCATACGCGATCTTCGCATTCGCCACCGCCGCGCGGCCCCGCAACCCTTCCAGCTTGTCCTTCTCGATTCCACTTGCCGCCTTCGCCTTCTCATTCAACTGTTTGTCCGCCAGGGTATCGATGCGGCTCAAGAAGAAACTCGCCACCCCGGCGACCCGCGAAAGATCAGCGTGCGTCTTCGCATAAGTATTCAGCCCGCGGATGTACGCCCGCGCCGCCGCTTCATAAGCATCCACCGAAAACAACAGCGTGACATTGATATTGATGCCGGCTGCAATCGAGTCCTCAATGCCGCGCAAACCCTCCGGCGTCCCGGGAATCTTGATCATCACATTCGGACGCGCCGCCGCCGCCCACAACCGCTTGGCCTCCGACGCCGTCTTCGTCTCGTTCTTCGCCAGCGATGGTTCCACCTCGAGGCTCACGTAACCATGCACCCCCTTCGTGCTGTCATAAAGCGGACGGAACGCATCCGCGGCCGCTCGAATGTCCTCGATAGCGATCTGTTCGAAGACCTCTCCCGGCTGCTTGCTCGCATTCGCCGGATCATCCAGCACACTGGCATAATCCTTGCTCTCCACAATCGCCTTCTCAAAAATAGAAGGGTTCGAGGTCACGCCCATCAGTCCCTTGCCTATCAACTCCGCCAGTTTGCCGCTCTGGGTAAAGCTGCGCAGAATGTAATCGAGCCATATGGATTGCCCTGCATCCGCCGCCTGCTGCATTGTCGTCTTCATATCTTCTCCATCGCCAGAATTTTGTTGAGGCGGCGCTGGTGCCGCTCCTCGTGTGTAAATTGCGCGCCCAGAAAATCGCGCATCAGATCTTTTGCCAACTCGATGCCTATAATGCGCGCGCCGAATACGATCACATTCATATCATCATGCTCCACCCCTTGGTGCGCCGAATAACAATCATGGCAGATGGCCGCGCGGATTCCCTTCACTTTGTTGGCCGCCACCGAAGCGCCCACTCCACTGCCGCAGATCAGCACTCCGCGCTCCGACCTGCCCTCCACCACTTCTTTCGCCAGCGCCGCTGCGAAGTCCGGATAATCCACCGGTGCCGTGCTGTTCGTGCCCACGTCCGTCACTGTGTGCCCCAGCGCCTTCAACTCCTCCGCCAGCAACTGCTTCATCTCAAAGCCAGCATGGTCTGCACCTATCACGACCTTCATCTACTGCCCGCCCTTCTGATCGGCCAATACCTGCCGCGCCACCTCAACCACGTGGTCCACAGTAAAGCCAAACTCGCGCAGCAAATCCTTGATCGGCGCCGATGCTCCGAAGCTGGCGCGCGCCACCACCCGCCCCTTCAGCCCGGTGTACTCTCTCCAGCCCATCGACGTGCCCGCCTCAACCGCCACTCGCGCTTCTACCTCCGACGGCAGCACCGATTCCTTGTACTCCGTCGATTGCTTCTCAAACAATTTCCAGCTCGGCATCGAGACGACGCGGCACTTCACTCCTTCGCTTGCCAATTTTTCATACGCGCCTACGCACAATTGCACCTCCGATCCCGTTCCTATCAGGATCAGCTCCGGCTTGTTTCCGCTGCTGTTATCCGCCATGACGTACGCGCCCTTTGCCA
>JBDTLH010000350.1:0-9002 GCA_039934875.1 Acidobacteriaceae bacterium
CGATTGCTAAATTCTTCAAATATCGGGTCAACAACGCATCTTCACGCTTGAACAAGAACTCATCTATCGGCGACCGAGCCAGCAACTCAGAATTATTCAGCGGATACATAAACGCATCCTCATACGACACCCAGCGGAAGCGCGGCCCCATCAGCCCCGGACCCATAGCAATGCGGTTCGCAACCATCACGTCGGTGCCAATCTTATCCAGCACCCACACCGGATAGCGCTCGCCCTGCTCCCGCATCACCCGCTCTTTCATTGCCTGCAGTTCCTTCAAGTGCGCCGGAGAAAGATCATCATATTTATACCCATACAACACCTTCTCGGCTTCTAGATACAGCCGGTTCTCCTCCGGACGCATGAAAAACGGAATCTGAAACTCCACCGCCTCCGGCACCGGCAGCGCGTCGTAATCATCGTCCGGCGCCTCCCCCGGTTTCACCACCTTGGGGACATGCGTATGATTGTCCACCGCCCGGATCCCCCGGATATCCTTCAACAACTGCGCATCGATATCGGGACTCTGCGCCCACATCTTACCCGCGGGAACCATCCCCAGCACCAACGCACCAAACCCCAGCGTAAGCAGTCTCATCATGACCAACAGAGTAGCACTCGGTTCCGCCGATTGCCCGATTGTTCTCCGCTCCTTCTCCGCACCCGCAACATCCAATAAACGGTGATAGATTTCCTAAAGAACTGGCGCCGCTCGACGCTCATCCTCTCCCTGCTCGCAGGTCTTTGCGGATCCGCACTGGCCGCGTCCCCGGAGACCCACACCCCCATGCACTATGTAAGCGGCGGCAAGAACATTGGTATCATCCTCTACTCACCCGCAAGACCCGGCAAATATCCCGCCATCGTCATCCTTCACGGCTCCAACGGCCCCGTCAGCGACTTCGTCGGAGGATATGCGCAGCAGCTTGCCAATCAAGGATTCGTTATCGCTCTCATCCACTACTTCGACCGCACCAACACCGCCCCCTATCCCTCCTATGCGCTCATGGAGAAGAACTTCCCTGCCTGGACCCAGGCGGTTCGCGATGGCATCACCTACCTCGACCAGAACCCGAAGGTAGAAAAAGATTCCATTGGACTCCTCGGCATTTCTCTCGGCGGCTTCCTCTCGACCGCAGTCACCAACGCCGACCCCCGTGTTAAAGCTGTCGTCAACGTGAGCGGAGGCATTCCCGGCGCAGTCGCCAAAGGTGCGAAGAAGATGGCGCCCACCCTCATACTCCACGGAGACGCCGATCGCACCGTACCTGTCGCGCAAGCCTATGAACTTGAATCCGTCCTCAAGCGCACCGACACGCCTTATGAAATCGAGATTTATCCCGGCGAAGGACACATGTTCCACGGCGACGCCCAATTCGACGCCATGACCAGAGCATTTAGCTTTTTAGACGAACATCTGCGAACCGCCACGGCCACGGCGGTTCGCAGATGACAAACAAATCAACGGATTGGGTCGGTTCGTTCGTTACCGCTTCGGGGTAGTATTTTCAGAACTCTCCTGCATGTCCGATTTATGCTCGTGCATCTTCTTCTTCGCGGCCATCTTGTCTTGCTGCGCCTCATTCATTTCGTCGGCTTTGCTCTCGACTTGGTTGGCGATTACAGCTCCCGTATTAGCGTCAATGTTCACTTCGTGCGTTGCCCCTGAAGCCGTCTTGATGTCATACGAATAGATCTGTTTGCCGCCCTCGTTTTCCAGCTCTTTGCTGGTGATCGTACCCGGCTGGGTCTGCTGCGCGATCTTGGTCGCCTGGGACATGGTCATCTTGGGCTGCGGTTGGTTCGACATACTTCCGCTGGTTTGTGCAATGGCGCCGCATACACAAAAGCTGGAAGCCGCTAAAAGTGCAACTAATTTGGTTTGCATTTAATTTTCTCCTATGCTTAAAAAGATGGGCGGAAGGCGTGCGGCGTTGTGCCGCGTGAGTACAATAATCCTCGTGCCACCCCGTCCCAGCTTCACCGCCAAACTGATCTCCGAAGAGATGCTCTCCGAACCCACGCAGACCAAGCATCTGGTCTTCGAGACGCAGGACGAAGCGCTCGATCATTTCAATTATGCCGCAGGACAATTCATTTCGATGACTGCACCCGATCCGCGGCCGGAGCGTGCCGGAAAGATCATCACCCGCGCCTACTCCATCGCTTCCGCCTCCAACGGGCGCTTCTTCGATCTCTGTCTCAACCGCGTCGAGGGCGGCTTCTTCTCTAATTACCTCTGCGATATGCGTCTCGGGGATACAGTCGGCTTCCACGGCCCTCACGGAAACTTCGTCCTGCGCAATCCCTTGCGCGACTGCGTCTTCATCGCCACCGGCACCGGCATCGCCCCCATGCGCGCGTTCGTGCAATGGCTCTTCGCAGACGAGACCCGCGTCGGAGAAATGCGCCTCTGCCAGCGCAAGATTCATCTGGTTTACGGCACTCGTTACCCCACTGACATTTACTATCAGCAGCTTTTCGAAGAGACGGCGCAGCACTTTCCGGAAATCTTCGATTATCGCTTCTCCTTGAGCCGTCCCCATGAAGGATGGACCGGTCTGCGCGGCTACGTGCAGGAGCATGTGCGCGAGATCGTCGCCGCCCGCCCCGACGAAACCCGCAACCACATGGACGCCTATATCTGCGGACTGAATGACATGGTCTCCGCCAACCGCCAACTCCTGGTCGAACAATTCGGTTGGGACAAAAAGCAAGTCATCTTTGAGCGCTACGATTAACCCCACTTCCCACACCTCGACCACAGCGGAGGCGGAGAGCCCGCCGCACGCCCCTGCATCCCAACCGCGTATGAGTTTTGCCGACTGGCTGCTGGCTGACCTGCGCCTTCCCCAAGGCATCAAGGGCAAGCCCGATGAGGAGCACGCCTGGTGGCGCGTCATGTGCCTCACCGGCGTGGACTACTTCTCCACCCTGGGCTACCAGCCGGGCATCGCCTTTCTCGCCGCGGGCGCGCTCTCTCCCATAGCAACACTCGTCCTGGTGCTGGTCACGCTCTTCGCCGCTCTCCCGGTATATCGGCGCGTCGCCCAGGCCAGCCCCAACGGACAGGGCAGCATCGCCATGCTGGAACGCCTCTTCCCCAAATGGACCGGCAAGGCCTTCGTCCTCATCCTTCTCGGCTTCGCTACCACCGACTTCATCATCACCATGACGCTTTCCGCCGCTGACGCCGCCGCGCACTTCACTCACAATCCCTTCACACCGCATTGGATGAGCAGCCAGATGGCGGTCACGCTCATTCTGCTGTCAGTCCTCGGCGCCATCTTTCTCAAGGGTTTCAAGGAGGCCATCGGCGTGGCCGTCATCCTGGTCGGCGCCTATCTCGCGCTCAGCGCCGTCATCACCGTGGACGCGCTGTGGCACGTCCTGGGCACTCCGCATGTTCTGGTCAACTGGAAGCAGGCCCTCTTTCTCCAGCATGGCAGTGTCATCGGCATGATCGGCATCTCTCTGGTCCTCTTTCCCAAACTCGCCCTCGGGCTCTCCGGCTTCGAGACCGGAGTGGCCGTCATGCCGCTGATTCAAGGCGATGGCATGGAAGGCCGGGTGCGCAACACCCGAAAATTGCTGACCACCGCCGCCGTCATCATGAGCGTCTTCCTCATCGCCACCAGCATCATAACCACGCTGCTGATCCCGGCCAATGCCTTCAAAGAAGGGGGCCCCGCCAACGGACGCGCCCTAGCCTATCTCGCCCATCAATATCTCGGCAACGGCTTCGGCACCGCCTACGACGTAAGCACGATCCTGATCCTCGGCTTCGCGGGCGCGTCCGCTCTGGCGGGGCTGCTCAACCTTATCCCCCGCTATCTCCCCCGCTTCGGCATGGCCCCGGAGTGGGCGCGCGCCACCCGTCCCCTGGTGCTCGTCTTCATCGGCGTCGCTTTTGCCGTCACGATGCTTTTTCACGCCAACGTCGACGCTCAGGGGGGCGCCTATGCCACCGGCGTCCTGGTGCTGATTACCTCCGCCGCGATTGCCGTCACCATTTCTCTGTGGCACAAGTCCCTGCGCTGGCTGTTTCTTCTCATGGCGCTGGTCTTCGTTTACACCACTGCACTCAACATCGCCGAGCGCCCCGAAGGCATCAAAATCGCTTCCTTCTTCATTCTCGTCATGGTGGTCACCTCTCTGGTCTCCCGCGCCATGCGCTCCACCGAGTTGCGCATCTCCGGCGTTCATCTGGACCAAAAAGCCAAGGCGCTCCTGGAGGAGCATGGCGAACGGGCCATCCGCGTCATCGCCCGCCGCCCCAAGCAGGAAACCGAGCAGGACCTCGACCTGGTGGACCAGCAAGTGCGCTACTTCTACGGATTGAGCAAGGACGAGTGCTTGTATTTCTTCGAAGTCGAGCCCGGCGACGCCTCCGAGTTCCAACAATATCTGACCGTCCACGGCGTGCGCATCGGCAAGCACCGCATCCTGCGCGCCCGTAGCCCAGTGGTCGCCAACTCCATCGCCGCGCTGCTCATTGACCTCGAAAAAATCACCGGCAAGGTGCCCCACGCCTACTTCAAATGGCACGAGGGCAATCCCATCGCCAACCTCTTCCGCTTCCTCTTTTTCGGAGAAGGCGACACTGCTCCGCTCACCCACGAAGTCCTGCGCCGAGCCATCGCCGACCCCGACCGACGTCCGGTGGTCCACGTAAGCTGAGACTAGCAATCAGCAATTGGCAGTCAGCAATTGGCAGTCAGCAATTAGCGAATACCTGGTGCGACAGGCTCTCAGCCTGTTCTGCATTGCCGGGGTTCCGGATTTACTATCCGGTCTCCCTAGCAACCCTGTCCCTGAAATCCGCCTCTACTCCCGCATAACCCCAAGGAGGCAACATGGCCCTACTCTCAACACGCATGCAACTGCTCTTCCTTTTCTTACTTCTCGCGGCAACTGGCATCGCTCAGACCGTCACCTGCTCCTCTGACGATGGCGGACGTCACTATTGCCCACTCGACGCGCGCGGCGACAACGTCACCATCGCCAACCAGCGCAGCGGCTCCGCCTGCATTCAGGGCTCCACGTGGGGATACGAAAATGGCAATGTCTGGGTAGATAAAGGCTGCCGCGCCGACTTTACCGTGGTGCACAACGCCTATAACAACCAGTCCACCGCGGGAGTTCCCATTAACTGCTCCTCGGAAGACGGCAATCGCCATCATTGCAAAATCAACACCCGCGGGGGCGTCAAGCTGGTCAAGCAGCGCAGCGGTTCCCCTTGCGTACAGGGGCTCTCCTGGGGATTTGACCGAAAGAGCGTCTGGGTGGATAAAGGCTGCCGCGCCGATTTCGTGGTCGGTGGCGGCTACGATACTAATACTAATGGAGCCAACAACGACCCATACGGAGACAGAGACCGGGATCGAGATAGAGACCGGGACAGAGACAGAGATAACTACAATGGCAGCAACAACGGCTACAACGGTTCCGGCCAGGTCATCACCTGCTCCTCCAATAACGGCGATCGCGTCTCCTGCCCGGCAGACATGGATCACGGAAGAGGCGCTGTCCTGCTCCGTCAACTCAGCGGCTCCGCCTGCACCCAGGGCGTCACCTGGGGATATGACCAGAACGGCGTCTGGGTAGACAAAGGCTGCCGCGCCGAATTCCAAATCCGCTAATGAACCTCTGCAAAGAAATGAACCGGCACGGCGATATAAACCGCTGGGACCGATATTCCTTTCCGTGCCTTAGAAGCACCCCATCCAGCCACGTGGCACAGGCATTCTTGCCACGTGCCTTTGCGCGACGACTCTGCGCAGTTCGCCGCTGTTTCTGCTATCGTTAACCCGTTCCTCACTTCCGCCTGGAGGCAATATGGCTCACATCCTTTTTAAACGCCCAAGCATGTTCATCCTCTTCCTACTGCTCGCTGCTACCTGCTACGGGCAACAGACCCTCAACTGCTCTTCTGAAGATGGCGGCCGCAAGGTCTGCCCCGCGGACACTCGCGGCGGCGTGACCATGATCCGCCAGCGCAGCGGCTCCCCATGTGTCCAAGGCCAGACCTGGGGCTATGACCGCGGCAGCGTGTGGGTCGATCGCGGCTGTCGCGCCGACTTCGCCATCGGCAGAGGCAACGGGGATCGTCCCGGCTATGGCCCCGGGGATCGTCCCGGCTACGGCCCCGGCTACCGTCCCGGCTACGGCAACAACTACGGCGGACAGCAGATTAACTGCTCCTCCGAAAGCGGTGGCAGAAAGACCTGCAACATCGATACCCGCGGCGGAGTGCAAATGATACGTCAGCGCAGCGGCTCCCCCTGCATCCAGGGCCGCACCTGGGGATACAACCGCAACTCAATCTGGGTAGATAAAGGCTGCCGCGCCGATTTCATCGTAGGCAATCGCCGCCACTAACCACAAGATAAGATCTTTGTGTGGCACAAACATGGTTGTCTGTGCCTCCCCTATTTGCGCGCTTTTATGCACTTCTTGTAGGTTGATCCAAGCGAGCGGTTCAATCGACTGCAAAAATTCATAGGTGCGATAAGCGTATGGTGACCAAGGAACCTGTGGATCTGGTCTATTGTTGTTGAATCATTCGGATATCGCAATGTTTAGTTCGTGACCGCGCTTTGCATCTATAACCAGTGGACAAGTGAGACCGATACTGATGAAGTTGCGTTCCATCTGTTTTGTTTTATTTGCCGCTGTGATTTTGGGCGGAGCGCTGTGCGCGCAGGCGGTGAAGATCACGCAAGGACCCAAGGTGGAGCACGTGGCGGTGGCGACTGCGGTGATCGCGTGGTCCACGGACGCGGGATCGTCAACCGTGGTGCGTTACGGTATGAACGCCAGCGATCTCTCGCAAGAGGCGAAAGGGTCGGACAGCTCCGGTACGCACCGGGTGACGCTCTCAAAATTGCGTCCGGCAACGACCTATTATTTTGTCGCGGAGTCGAATGGGGCGAAGAGCGGGGTGCGCAGCTTCACGACCCGGGCTCCGTCAGGGGTGGAGCCTCCTAATGAGAACTCCAATGACCAGCGCATTCTGGTGGGACCCGTGCCGCAGCAGGTGAGTGATAATTCGGCGGCGATCTGGTGGGTGGCGGTGAACCGGAACAAATCGCAATTGGTCTATGGCACAGCAGCCAACCAGATGAGTAAGCAGGGAATGGAGGACGCCAGCGACCGCGAGCGCGAGCATCATGCGGCGTTGACCAGCCTGCAGCCGGAGACCACTTATTACTATGCGATCCTCGACGCGGACGGGAAATCGCTAGCCACCGGACAACTCACCACCGAGCCGAAGGGATTCAGGAGCGGCGGACGGGTGTGGATCACGGATGGCCCGGTGATCGAGTACCTCGATAGCGGAGCAGCGGTGGTGGCCTGGTCCACGAGCGTGAATGCCAGCACGATCGTGCGCTACAGCCGGGACCCGAACGATCTAAACCGCAATGCGGAAGAGAAATGGGGACAGGAGACGCATCGGGTGACGCTTAAAAAACTCAGACCGGATGCGAAATATTATTTCGTCATTGAATCCGGGCAAGGACAGGGATCAGGCATGATGGCGAAGAGCAATGTGGGACAGTTTCGCACCTTGCGGGAGGGAGAGCCGGCGCTGAAGGACATTGCTTTCAAGCCGAAGTGAGCAGAGTAGCAGCGGTTCGAAATCCAACGATTTCACGCGGCGCAGCAATCCGTTGTATGCCTCCTGGGAACCGATCCAGAACCAGTGGAATGTATTGCCCTCGCAATGTGCAATTGCGCGATGGGAGCGTCCGATATCCACAGTCCAGATCTGGCCCTTCTGCTCTAACCCGAAGGAAGGATCAAAAGGATCCCGCTCAAATTTCGCATACTTCTTGTCAGCGAGTTTGCGCACATGGCTCGGTAAGCCGTTGTAAGCTATCTAGAAATCAGCGAGGGCAAACGAGCGGAAGCTCACGAACGATGGGTACCTTCCGAGAGCGGAAACGATTTGCCATTCCGAATCTGGATCTTGACTCGCTCAAGCAATTCCAACCCCTCGCCTCCCGCGCTGAAATCGCGCTCGATTTGGTCATCCCATAATTCGCGATCGCGTTCTGTAAACCAGGCAATAAGCGCCGATTGCTGCTCATCGGGCAAATGGTCTATCTCGTGTTGAATTTGGGGCAAGATCGATAGCGGCAATTATATCGAACACTGCCGATCGTTCGTCCCGGCGATCCCCAGCTTCTCCGCAATCCCGCTCATAGCATGAATGCAGAAGGCGATGTGTTCATCGAGATCGACGCCCAGCTCCGCCGCGCCGCTGGTGATGTCGTTGCGGTTGACGCCGCGGGCGAAGGCTTTGTCCTTCATCTTCTTGCGAATGGATTTGACGTCCACCTCGGCAATCGATTTCGAAGGTTTGATGAGCGCGGTGGCGGTGATGAATCCAGAGAGTTCGTCGCAGGCGAAGAGGGCTTTATCGAGCAGAGAGACGCGGGGGATGCCGCTGTAATCTGCGTGGGCCAGGATGGCATGCATCAGGTCTTCAGGATATCCGTGTTCGCGCAGGATGGTGTTGCCGATGAAAGGGTGCTCATCCGGCGAGGGGTGCTTCTCGTAATCAAAATCGTGCAGCAGGCCGGTAACGGCCCAGAGTTCCACATCCTGCGATAGCCGGGCGGCATAGGCGCGCATGCAGGCCTCGACTGCCATAGCATGTTTGCGCAGGCTTTCGGATTGGGTGTATTCAGTTAGTAAACACCAGGCGGACTCTCGATTTAGGCTGCTCATTCCGTGTTTCTCCTGTTCCTGTAGGGTTTTGATGGATGCTATTCCGCTTTTTACCGATATTCACAGTTGACAATTGAAGAGGACTCAAGCAGATTACCTCTAAGCCCCTTGACTTTGGAAGCGGCTTGGTGAGTGCCTTGCTCTGGCAGCTCCCGATAAATATGGCTACTACACTCGCACCTGTAGATTCGCGCGAGGTCCTGCGTTGCGATGCGTGCCACCTGGTCCAGTTCCGGACCCACAACAACGATTGCCGGCGCTGCCAC